>NZ_DAHVQP010000042.1:0-6884 GCF_027317685.1 Saccharomonospora sp. | reverse complement strand
TGGTGGAGCACGGTAAGCCTTTGGAGACCCGGATGAGGAAGGAACACATCAACATCAACGATGTGTTGTTGGCCGCCCGAAAACAGCAAGGTCTGCTGCATCTGACACAGATCGAGTACGCCATTTTGGAAAGCTCGGGCGGCATCAGCATCATCCCCGCCTCCGAGGCCACGCAACAGGACCGCGTCGACCGGACGACGTCTTCCCCCGACGGCTGACGCCCCGACGCCGGGGGGCTTGATCGGTGAACGGAAGTATCGCACGCTCCGCGGCGACGAACGCCGCAATGCCCGCCGGGTTCTGTCAGGGGTGTACCAACTCGCCGACTTCTACGTCGCCTATCAGCCCGCCCCGGAACTCGTGCGGCTGGTCGCCGACCGTGCTGTCGCCGAAGGACAGGAGGCCGACGATCCCTACTGTGCCGCCGGCGGCGCGTGGGCGATGGTGCAGGCGCTTCGCGATGCCGGTCGCTAGGACGAGGCGTTGGCACTCACCACAGACGCCATCGGACAGCTTGAGCCCCATCTGGACACGGCACCGACGGATTGGCGAGGCATGGTCGGGGCACTGGAGGCGGAGATCGCCTATGTCCATGCACGCCGTGGGCGGCAGGGTGAGGCGTGGGCACACTGGGAAGTCGCCGACCGCATAGCGCGCGGCCTCGGGCCGGGATATCGGCACATGCAGAGCAGCTTCTCCTCCGCTGTGGTGACCGCCCACGCGGTCACGCTCAGCGTTGAACTCTGCCGTCCGGGTGAAGCGCTCCGCACAGCCGACACGCTCGACCCGGTGTCGGCGGGTCGGCGTCGCCGCCTAGATCGAACGGGCGAGGGGTACGGTTTGTACCCCTCGCGATCTCCTGGGCAACAGAACAGCCCGTGATGCAGCGACGGTCTTCAAGACCGTCTCCCACCCCATCGTCTTCAGTCGACGCATGATGTCGAAGTGATTTTATGTGTTCAAACGCACACCGATCGCTACTCTGACAGATAGGTCCCTCCACGGAGATCGAGGGATCAGGACTGAGTCCTCGGGGCTTTCCGTGGAGGGACAAACGACTTCCGCAAAGGGGTGATCGGTGTGCACGTCAACGATTTCGCTGGAAAGCCCGTAGGGGAACGCATCCAGGCATACCGCGAGCGACGTGGCATGTCGCGTCCTGTTCTCGCTGGTCTGGTCGGACGATCCCCGGATTGGCTCAAGAAGGTCGAACGAGGGCACCTGCTGCCGCCCCGTTTAGAGATGCTCGTCAAACTCGCCGACGTGCTCGGCCTTCATGACGTTGCCGCGCTGATCGGGGATCAGTCCATCACCGTCACCGCCACCCTTCGCGAAGGTCACGAAGCAGTACCCGCCATCCGCGAAGCGATCGAAGAAACGGTCCTGGTCGTCGACCGCGAAATCCACTACGAGGCCGACGACTTGGTCGACCGGGCCGCATATGCGTGGCGTGTGTGGCACTCGTCGAGTGCCCCACGCGCCGATATGGGGCGGCTGCTGCCGCCGTTGCTGCGGGATGCGCGCCGCGCTGCCCGTGTCCTCACCGGGACAGAACGCCGCACCGCGAACGCGGCATTGGTGGCCAGCTACGCATTGGCCGAGCAAGCGCTTGCGTGGGTGTCGGATTCCGCGTTGTTGTGGTTGTCCGCCGACCGTTGCATGGCCGCGGCCGAACAAGCCGACGACCCGGTGAGTCTCGCTGCCGCGGCGTGGGTCGTCGGCAACGTGTGGCGATCCACCGGCCGGGAGGACGATGCACTCCGACTCGCCATGAACGCCGCTGACGTACTTGAGCCGTATCTCGGCGGCGAGGACGACAACACGCGGGCTCTGTGGGGAGCGTGCAGGCTGCACGCGGCGATCACAGCCGCACGTCTCGGCCGCGAAGGTGACGCTTTCCGGTTCCTCGATGACGCCGATGCGATGGTCCCGCGCCTGCCAAGCGACTACGCCCACCCGTGGACGTTGTTCGGTCGGTCCAATACGGACCTGACCGGAGTGTCGGTCGCCGTCGATCTCCGCAAAGGGGGCACTGCTCTCGACAAGGCCGAAGCCGTCGACCCCGACAGGATTCCATCGCGGGACCGACAAGCGCGGCTCTGGCTGGAAACCGCTCGTGCCTACGTACAACGCCGCGATCACATCAGTGCCCTGCACACATTGCAGCGCGCCACAGCGGCGAGCACCGAGTCGATGCGCTGCCATCCCCTGTCCCGCAACCTGGCCGCTGAGCTGGTCACCTCAGGGAACCGGTTGATCGAACGAGAAGCGTCAGACCTCGCAGCACGGCTCGGTGTGCTCACCTGACCGTGTGAAGGGACAGAATGTCCCTCTCGACACCGGGTACCTACATGTACCTCGCGTGGCTTCCTGGGGTGTCTACTTTTCCGGTCCATGAATTGGATCAACGGAGCGTGCAGCACACCCAGCTACGGCTACCGACTTGGCCCCAACGGCCGCCTCGACCGTGACGACGAGGCCGACAAACCACCCCAACCCGACACCGAGCCCGACAGCACCGACACCGAGGACGGTGCACGGTGATCGCACGCGACCGAGAACCGCTCACCCGCCTGCGCCGCGTCAACACCAGCATCGGCGAGATCACCCTCGCCCTCATGGCCGCCCAGGACGGCGGCGAACTGCCCGCCACCGGACTACACCGACTCGGCGAAGCACTCTGCGCACTCGGCCACGACATGATCACCCGCGCCGCCGAACACACCACCCACCCCACGATCGAAGCCCCCGCCGATGCATGACGTGCCCACCGTCCTCCACCACCCCACCACCGACGACACCCCCACAACACGGCTCTGGCGCATCATCGACCACAGCCCCGCCTGGCCGATGATCGACCACGACCCACCACCCAACGCGGAAATATGCTCACCATCCGTACGGCAGAGACGACGAACGCTCTAGCAAACGACAACCTGGCTGCCCACACCATGTGGGAATCGCGCTTGCCGCAGCCGACGTCAGCACCTGAACGGATGAATCGGGCTGAACAGCCTCTTACGGAAGGTGACTGGCTCTATGTTCTAAGTCGTCAGTTTCCGAGGCATGGACTAGGAGCCACTTCCTTTAGCTCAAGGAGCACGGTGCCACTCAAAGTCGACAAAATAATCCGCTTGATCGAAGCAGACGGGTGAGTTCACGTGAAAACCCGAGGTAGTCATCGCCAGTACAAGCATCCGACCAAACCTGGGCGTGTGACAATCCCTGGTCAGCCCAGCCGCGACTTGTCGCCAGGGATGGAACGGAGCATCCTAAAATAGGCGGGCCTATCCAGGGAGGCGCAGTGACTGACTACGTAGTGCTCGTCGAACGGACGGAAGACAGAGGCTATGGGGCCTGGGCACCTGACCTTCCAGGCTGTGTGGCACTTGGCTCTACGTATGACGAAGCCATAGCCGAAATGAGGGAAGCTATGCGCTTTCACCTCGAAGGTTTGCGTGAAGACAATATCCCCGCGCCGAAGCCAACGACTATTGGCAGCACCACTATCGCAGCATGACCCGCAGGTAATCCCAAATCGTTTGCTCGCGTCCTTTGCCTCGCCGATCTTCACCAACACGGAAGGCTGTTACCTCAACACGCCGAACCTCACGAGTCGGTACGTGCCGTCCGGAGTAAGCCGGGGCGCAGGTGAGTTACTTTCCATACGTTTCGACAGGCGTAGGGAAGCTCTTGGGCGAGGCGATTTGGCCGCCCGGCAGCCCCATCACGTTAGGTAACTCACACCCAGCGCTGATGTTGCCGCCCTCGACTCGGTCTTTGTTCTGAAACCGAAGTGATCGGCCCAGTCGACGACCGGTGCACAAAAACCAAAGTCCCTGGCCGCTGGCCGTCATCGGCTTGGCCGCAGCTGTCGCCATCTGGGGTGGCTGGGTTCGGCTTGGCGAGCTGACCGGGTTCGGCCCTATCAACCTCCTACCGGGCATCGGGTCCGGGCTCACCGTGAACACCGCGGTCGTGCTGCCGCTGTCCGTGGAGTTCTACTCCGCCTACGCACTCAGGGTGTTACTCGCCTCCAACCAACTCGCCACACGTACCCGCACATTCGCTCGCCACACCTTCACAGCGAGCCTGGTCGTCGGGGGTGGCGCACAAGTCGCCAGCCACGTCATGGAGGCTGCGGGCACCGCCACCGCACCGTGGCCGGTCACCACGGTCGTGGCGTGCGTGCCCCTGCTCGTACTCGGATTGGCGAGCGGTCTGGCGAAGCGGTCCAGGTTGAGACATTGGAGCGAGAGAACTACCCGGAATCTCCACGCTCCTGCCCAGCCGATGAAGACCCGCGAGCAGGCACTCGCCGGTCACACCTGATGCAGCCCCCGGTAGGCCTGGACGATCTCTTCGACCGCGTCCGTCACCGGGGGCTGTTCGTCGAGCGGGACCCACAGGTGGGAGTCGTGTTCGCTCAAGCGAACAGGCTCGGGCTTGGCCACACCGACGGCGAAGTTGAACTGGCGGCTCTTCTTACCGCTGCCCGAGGTGTAGTCGAAGCTCCCCAAGTATTCGACGATGTCGGTCACCGTCAGGCCGGTCTCCTCGTCGACCTCCCGGACCAGCGCGGCGTCGAGCTTCTCGCCACTCTCAACCTTGCCGCTCGGCAACTCGTAGATCCCGCCCATGAAGTCGTCCGCCGGACGCTTGAGCAACAACACCTTGCCATCCGCCTGCACGACGGCTCCGACGACGAGTTGCTGTACCCCGTCATTCGCAGCCTGAGTGGTGAGTTCTTCGAGCGCGGAAGCATCGATCATGTCGGCCTACCCTAGTAGCTCTTCGTGGTTGTCGATTACTTTGCGGATTCCCTCGAGGTAACGGTCGACGAGGGGAAGGTCCTCCTCCCGGTGCCAGACCGGAAGTTTCAGCGTGTGCCGCCAGACCTGCTCCGCCACCGGGAACTGGCCCGGGCGGTAGGCGACACGATTGGCGTGCCGGTAGCCAGGCAACATGGGATCCGGGTCCTGGAACAGCGGCAGCAGGTTCAGCGGACACGTCGAGCCGGGCCGGTCGATCTCCCGAAGTCCCTCGGCGAGCAGCGCCTGGTGGAAGCGCTCGATCGAGAGACCACCGAGCTCGTCGGGTACGTAAGTCAGCGGCAGTCCATACCAAGCGGGCCGCGTCTCCGCGGGTACAGCAGGTACGGCAAGGCCGGGGAGCTGAGCCAGCTCGCGGCAGAGGTAGTCGGCGATGCGTTGCCGGCCGGTCAGGTACTCGTCGAGGTTGGCGAGCTGATCGAGGGCGATGCTCGCGGCGAGCGGATGGATACGGAACTTAAGCCCCATACCGGTGACCGCATAGCGGTGGGCCAGATGCTGGGTGGGGATCTCTGTGCGGCATCGCTTGTTGTAGTGGCCGTGCAGGAGCAGGCGGTAGAACAGCTCGTCGTCATCCGTCAGCGCGAAACCACCCTCACCGGCGGAGAGGGGTTTTGGCCCGTTCATCGAGAAGGCGGCGATGTGGCCGAACGTGCCGACCTTCCGGTCCGCCACGGTCGCGCCGTGAGCGTGGGAGGCATCCTCAAGAAGAGCAGGCCGTGTTCGTCCGCCAGCTGGCGCAGCTGGTCGACCGCCGCGGGAAGGCCCCAGAGGTGGGTTGCCATGATCGCTGTTGTCTTGTCGGTGATGCGCTCCTCGACGTCTGCCACCGAGACGTTGCCCGTCTCGTCGCTGTCGGCGAGTACGGGAATCGCGCCCAGGTGCAGCAGCGGCGTCGCAGTGGCGAGGAACGTGTAGGCGGGGACGATCACCTCATCGCCGGGCTCGACGTAAGCGGCCGCGTAGGCCGAGTGGATCGCTGCGGTCCCGGAGCTGGTGAGTACCGCATGGCGCACGCCGAAGTAGTCCTTGAGCACGTCCTCCAGCTCGGCGATGACGCCTGAGCGGTCGTAGATGGAGACGGAGGTTTCCAACTGGTCGAGTACTGCCTTGGTGGTGTTCGAGGTGATCGGCGGCCAGGTGAAGTGGGGTCCCGGCTCCGTGATCACCGGTGTGCCACCGTTGACGGCAAGCGTCTTCACTCACAGCTCCTTCGGGTTCACGTGGGTTCGGGTGCGGGCGGACTCATAACAGCCCTGGATGAAGCTCAGGTGGGCAAGGTTTTCGCGAGGGCCGCTGACGTTCGGTCGCAGCCCTTCCACGACACGGCAGAAGTGGTTGACCTGGGACACGGCCGCCGATGGCCACGCTTGCTCGCGTGCCAGTGACTCCACGACCTCGCCGTCGTTGGTGAGCCGCTGGATACGTCCGCGTTCGAGGTGCACGATCCCTTTCGAGCCGACGAGCCTGATCTGTTCGGTCTTCGGCCCGATGAACCGGGACAGCAGGAGGGACCCGTAGAGGCCGCTGTCGTAGGAGAAGTGGATGAGAGCGGTGTCCTCGGCGTCGTAGTCACGGTCCGGCTGCGCGTTGATCGACATGTCCGCAAGGATTCGGTCGGGGAGGCCGAAGTACCACAGCAACATGTCGACCAGGTGGTACCCCATGTCGATCACGCACCCGCCGCCCGCTCGGTTGACATGGCCGCGCCAGCCTTCGGACGGGTCGGCGATGTGCAGCGTGTACGCCGCATCGACCACGAACGGGGTGCCGATCTGGTCCGCGAGTTGGTGGAAGCTCGTATAGATGGGATTGAACCGCCGCTGAAGCGTCACCATGAGATGAATGCCGGCGCGCTCGCATTCCTTCGCGAGTTCCTTGGCCTCGGACAAGGTCGTTGCGAAGGGCTTTTCCTTGAGCACATGAATTCCTCGACCGGCCGCGGCCTCGATGATCTGCCGTCCAGCATCGTGCGGTACGCACACGACGACGAAGTCGAGCTGTTCGGCGTCGAACATCGCCTCCACGTTGGCGTAGCCGTTGACCTGGAGC
>NZ_DAHVQP010000026.1:0-64109 GCF_027317685.1 Saccharomonospora sp. | reverse complement strand
ATGAGACACGTCGACCGGACCGGGAAGAGGGCGCCGAGGCCGACGAGACACAGCTCGGTAAGGCCCGTCGCAGCATCGACGAGGCGAAGAAGGAAGTCGAGGCCGACCACCGCGTGGCCGAAACCCAGCAGGGATCGAAGTCACTGCCGCTGGACAGCCCCACACAACACGAGACGGGCCACTCGACGTGAATCGGTGGCGGATTCGTCACCAGCCCTCGAAGCGGCCCACCAGGCGCTGTGGATCGACGCCCGTCAACTCTCGTTGGAACATGCGGAAGTAGGCGAGTTCCTCACGGGAGTGCAGCGGCGGGTCCAGTGCGTGGCGTTCGTCTTCGAACTCTTCCTTCGACACCGTCGAGGCGTAGTACTCGCCCAGCACGTCCCGCGCACCGGTGCCCTGGCCGAACTGGGCTTTCGGCCGCCACAGCACACTGTCGGGTAACCAGCCGTCGAACGCCTTGCGCAGCAGCCACTTCTCCGGACGGTCACCGCTGGACAGCTTCCAGCGCGCGGGCAGACTCAGGCCGAGCTCCACCACGTCGAGCTCGAGGAACGGTGTTCTGGGTTCGAGCCCGGTAGCGCCCGCCACTCTGTCGACGCGTTGCAGGCCACCGAGGTGCAGCTCGCGGATGGCCGAGAGCAGGGCCTCATGCAGCTCCGCCTCGCCGCTGATCTCGCCGTAGTGGCTGTAGCCCGCGAAGAGTTCGTCGGCGCCCTCCCCCACGAGCACCACCTTCACGTCGCGCGCCGCCCGTTTGGACACCAATAGGTTCGGCACGGAACTGTGCAGCAACTGGGGGTCGAACGATTCGATCACCCTGATGACCTCGGGCATCCAGTCGATCAGTTCGTCATGTGTGTAGAGGCGTTCCGCGTGTTCGGTATCCAGCGCCTCGGCGACCTCGCGCGCGGCGAGCACGTCGTCGCTGTCGACGAGTCCGGCGGCGAACGTGCGGAACTTACGTCCCTTCCTGCGTGCGTACCGGGCCGCGATCGCGGTGACGATGCTGGAATCGAGCCCGCCCGACAGCAGGGCACCCACCGGGACATCCGCTTCCGCGTACCGCTCCACCGCGTGGATGAGCCGATCGCGGATGGTCGCGAACACCGCCTCGGGCGGGTCCGGGTCCTCGTTGTTCGACACGGTGGGCGCGACGGGTTCCACCTCGGGAAACGCCCGAAACGCCGTCAATCCGTCGCGGGGGGTCCAGACGTGGCCCGGGGGGAAGGGCTCGACGTCCGGCCGTCGGTGCGGGTCGAACGCCTTGAGCTCACTGCTGAACACCACGGTGTCGCCCTGCCTCGCCCAGTACAGGGGGGCCAGTCCCATCGTGTCGCGGGCGGTGAAGAAGTGGCCGTCGACCGTGGCGCCAGCGAACGCGAAGGTTCCCCACAACCGGGACAGCGCGTCCATCCCCTCGGCTTCCAAAAGGTGCAGCGCGCTCTCCTGGTCTGCGCGGGTACGGAACACGTGACCCCGCGCTTCCAGCTCGCGGCGGAGTCGCTGGTGGTTGTAGATCTCCCCGTCGCCGACGAGCCAGTACTGGCCGTTCGGGTCCCGCAGGGGCTGGGCCCCGCCCTCCAGATCGACGACGGCGAGCCTGCGATGTCCGAGCCAGGCGTGATCCAAAGCGCGAGTGCCCTGCCCGTCGGGGCCCCGGTGGGCCAGCCGATCGAGCATGCGCAGTCCTTCGAGCGGGTCGAAGGGGCCGTATGCGGCGACGAGGCCGGAGATGGCTACTCACCTGCCTGGTCCATGGGTGACAGTGTGCCGACACTGTCGAGTCTAGGGGCGTGGCCGCCCTCCCGCTGGATAGAGGAACCGGGCGGAAGGCTTGGGCGGAAGGCCCGGTGGCAGGCGGGTCAGGGCTCCAGTCCGTCGCCGTTACGTAGGCCCGACAGGACGATCCGTAGGCACCGGTGCACCGCGTCGGCGGGGGCGTCCAGCTCCACGAGGCGTCCGAGCGCGGCCAGCACCGCGAGGACGTCGTCGGCGCGAACGCCCGGCCGCAGCGCCCGCTCGGCGTGGGCGGCGGCGACGAGCTCCTCGACGAGCGGTCGTAGCAGCCGTCGGCACACCGACAGGCCGGCGGCGTCGGTGGTGGCCGCCGCGAGGTTCTCCAGCACGGCGCGGTCGCGTCGTTGGAAGGTGAGCGCGTCGGTGATGAAGCTCTCCAGCGCCTCCCACGCCGAGGTGCGGTCGCGGGTGGACCGGCGTGCCTGCTCGACCCACCGGGCGTAGCTCTCGGCGAGCAGGGTCTCGATGAGGGCGTCCTTCGACGGGAAATGCCGGTAGAGGGTGCCCATGCCCACGCCCGCGCAACGCGCGATCTCCCGGACGTCGACGGCTCGACCGCGCTCGGAGAACGCCGCGGCGGCGGCGCGCAGAATGGCCGCGCGGTTGCTTAGGGCGTCGCGACGCCGCGGGGTACCGAGCTGCTGAGTCATGACGTCATCGTATGTCTTCCCGACAAAGGGGAGCAGCTGTTCCGGTGTGGGTACAGTGGGCGGAGCAAGTGCTCCGGGGAGTTCGTCTCGAAAGGTGTGGCCCGTGACCGTCAACTACTCCATCCTCGATCTCGCCGTGATCGGTCGGGGTGAGACACCGAAGCAGGCCCTGGAGGCGAGTGTCGCGCTGGCACAGCGTGCCGAGGAAACCGGCTACCACCGCGTCTGGTATGCCGAGCACCACAACTTCTCCTCGATCGCCTCCTCGGCCACCAGCGTGGTCATCGCTCACGTCGCCGCGCACACCGAGAGCATCAGGCTGGGCGCGGGCGGCATCATGCTGCCCAACCACTCCCCGCTGGTCATCGCCGAACAGTTCGGGACTCTGGCGACGTTGCATCCCGGCCGCATCGACCTCGGGCTCGGCCGTGCGCCGGGCACCGACCAGAACACGCTGCGCGCGTTGCGTCGCGACCCCACCTCGGCGGACGCGTTCCCACACGATGTGCGGGAGCTCCAGGCCTACCTGCGGGGCGAGAGCCTCATCCCCGGAGTCGACGCCATCCCCGGCAAGGGCACGAACGTGCCGCTGTACATCCTCGGCTCGTCGCTGTTCGGCGCGCAGCTCGCCGCCGCCCTCGGACTGCCGTACGCGTTCGCGTCGCACTTCGCCCCGGACGCGTTGCAGCAGGCCGTCGCGGTGTACCGCGAGAAGTTCCAGCCGTCCGAGCAGCTGAAAGAGCCCTACGTCATCGCGGGCGTCAACGTGATCGCCGCCGACGACGAGACCGAGGCGCAGGAGCAGTACCGCACGATGAAGCGCCAGCGCGTGAACCTGCTGCTGGGGCGCCGGGGCCGTAAGTTCACCGACGAGGAAGCCGACCTGGTCCTCGACTCGCCGCACGGCGCGCAGCTCCTCAACATGATCAAGTACACGGCAGTGGGGACGCCCGACAAGGTCAAGACCTTCCTCGACGACTTCGCCACCCACGCCGATGCCGACGAACTCATCACCGCCCACCAGTCGCCCTCGGTGAAGCAGCGGCTTCGCTCCGTCGAACTTCTGGCCGATGTCGCGGGTCTGAAGTCGTGATCCTGTAACGGAGCTCGCGTTTGTGACCAACACCTCGGGGCTTGTGTGTTGAGCTTCGGGCCAGGGGGCTCATCGTGGCCGGACGAGGGGATGGCGTCAGGTGAGCGGGCAACGCGACGAACAAGGTGACGACATGGCGACGCACGAGGAGACGCTGGCGCAGCTCTACCAGGGCGTGGAGCATTGCGAGAACATCCACAACGCCATTCAGCACGCGCTGCTGATGGCGACGAATCTGTCGGAGTCGCTGCAGAACAGCCTCGGCGGTACGGGGGCCTACGACGAGGTGGGAGGTTACAGCGAGAGCGTGCTGACCCAGCTGCAGCTGTCGGCGCAGACGGTGGAGCAGACCAAGCAGGCGATCGAGAGCCTGATGGTGCGCTTCGACATCGTGTACTGACCCCCGGTCACATCAAGGCTTCCGCCGCACCAGGCGGGACACGTACCCCGCGCGCACCAGTCGCCGGTAGGCGGCCTCGACCTTTGGGGGCACGTCCTGGGCGACGATGAATCCGCGCCGGGCATAGACGAGGATGCGCTGGGTCTCCCCGACGAGCATGTGCACGACCTGGTCGGCGTCGCCGATCGTGGCCAGGTACTCGTCCAGGTCCGTCGGCGCGGCCGAGCAGCGGACATCCAGTCGAGGCCACTGCCTGCGGCTGGTGGCGTAGGCCCTCCGCTGGTGGTAAGGCTTGCACACCAACGTCGCGGTGTGCGTCGGGACACCCCGGTCGGCCAGTAGCCGCCGGGTGAATCGGATGTTCTCACCGGTGTTGCGGGCGTGCGGCTCCACCAGGATCGCGTCGTCGGGCACCCCCAGTTCCAGGGCCCGTTCGCGGTAGTGCGCGGCTTCACCGCGGGGAAAGAGCCGCGCCGTGGTGGGTGTGGTGGCCCCGGTGAACACCAGCAGCTCGAAGCGGCCCTCGCCGAACAGTGCGGCGGCGTGCTCGGCCACCCCCAGGTCGTGGCTGCCCAGGCCGATGCCCACGTCGCTGCGCCGCGGTGCGTGCCGCAGCACGTGGTAGTCCCACAGCGTGAGGGCGTCGTCGTACACCGTGTCGGGTAGCGCGGTCGGGGCCCGTCGTGTCATGAGATATGGGTACCGTCCCGCGGCGGAACCGAAGCCGCCCGCCTCGGTCTCGGGCCGGTGTTCGTTTTTGTCAGGTGCTCCGGGTGTCGGTCCTGGGCAGCGGTTCCAAGGCTGTGTGCACGTCCGACAGGTGTTTGGGCCACGCCTCCTTGATGGCTTCCCACGCGGCGCGGAGCGACACGTCTGTGGCCAGGACGAGGACTGGTCCCTCGCCCCAGCGGCTGGCCACGACGGTGCCGACCCTGTCGGCCTCGTCGGGCAGCGGTGCGCCGCCGGGGAGGAAGTCCACGGTGAGTGAGGCGCCCGAGCCAGTACCCGTCACGTCGTCGGTGACGCCTTGCATGGCCACGCGGTAGCCGCGTAGAACACTGCGCGCGTGTCGGTCTGTCGGGAACGGGCTGGCGGGGTGGGCGGCGTTGTACGCCTCCACGGACTCGAACAACTCTGGCGTCACGGTGGTGAATTCTACCTTGACGTTAGGGAAAGGTTTCCTGGCCGTTGGGGTGTTCTCCCAGCTTGTATGTCTACTGTGGACGGACTGCGTTCAAGATCAAGAAGGAGTACGGTGATCATGTTGCAAGCCGAGGAAATGAGGTCCATCTCGTGGGTGAGCACATGCGCATCGGTGCAGTCGCGGCACGGACCGGGCTGTCCCTGCGCACCATTCGCTACTACGAGGAAGTCGGACTGGTGACTCCCAGTGCTCGCAGCCAAGGCGGCTTCCGGCTCTACACCGAGCCCGATGTGGCGCGCATCAATCTCATCCGGCGCATGAAGCCGCTCGGGTTCCAGCTCGAGGAGATGAAAGAGCTACTGGGCCTGCTGTTCCCGGTGTCCCGGCCCGACGGCGAACCCGTGGTGCTGGAGGAACACGAGCTACGCAGACTACGGGAGTTCACGGAGAAGGCCGAACGCCGCTGCGCCGAGCTGCGCGCCACTCTCGACACGGCCGAGGAGTTCGCCGCTCTGCTACGCGACAGTCTCGCCCGGCACACGGAGCGTGCCCAGAACACCTGAGCCGTCACCGCCGAGCACGGCGTCAAGCCAGCCGCTCGGCACAGCGGTGGAGTCGCTCGGCCGCCTCCAGCCGCCCCACCACGTGTGGTGAGAACGCCGTGTACCCGCTGTGGGCCCCGGCGAGCGCGCCGGCCATCGCGGCCACGGTGTCGGTGTCCCCGCCCGCCAGGATGGCGAACCGGATCACCTCCTCCGGGCGGCCGGAATGGCGCAGGAAGGACGACAACGCCAACGGCACGGACCCCGACGCCGAGACGTCGTTGCCGAGCACCTCGGCGGCGTGGCCCGGCTCGGCCTCCCGCTCGCAGAGCTCGACGACCAGGTCCAGCTTCTCGCGCCACAGCGGTGTGGGCAGAACCTCCCGCAGCGGCTCCACGAACTCCCGCGCCCGCGCGGAGTCGGTGGGGGAAAGACGGAGGGCGAGGTGGGCGGCCACGGCCTGACACACCGCGCCGTGCAGCGCGTCGGCGTGGGCGTGGGTCACCTCGGCGCTGCGGCGCGCCAGCTCCACGACCTCCCGCACGTCACCGCCGACGAGTGCGGCCGGTGCCACCCGCATCGCGCCGCCGTTGCCGAAGGAGCCCTCGGGGAACACGGCCCTGATGGCCTCTCGCCACGGTGTGCCGGACATGATGAGCCGGAACGACCGGGTCACTCCGCCGCCGTACCCGCGCCAGGGTTCGGCCTCCCAGGTCTCGGCGAACTCCCGGGCGAGCACATCGGCGTCCACGTATTCGCCGGCACGGGTGTTCCCCTCGGTGATCCGGTGTGCCAGGTGCCGGGCCAGTACCAGCGCCAACGCCGTGTCGTCGGTGTGGACCAGGGGCTCGGTGGCGTTCTCCGCGGCCACGACGTCGGCGTGGGTCACCTCGGTCCTGTCCTCGAACGGCGCGCCGAGACAGTCGCCGAGGGCCAGGCCGAACATCAGGCCGCGGGCTTTGTCGAGGCGGGAGGAGTCGATCGTCTCGGACATCTCGGTCATCGCGGATCCCCTCGCTGGTTCGTGCCGTCGGCGTCGGTGCCTCCGGGTGGTCGCCGGTACTCTGGCCGGGATATGTGTTCTCTCAAGCAGGCTTTCGGTCAGGACAGCGTCGCATGAGTGCCGGTGCGGACGCAGCTACTTCCTCGGACGGTGATGTCGCGGCGCAGGCGCGCCGACGGCGGTCGTTCGCCGTCATCAGTCACCCTGACGCGGGTAAGTCGACGCTGACGGAGGCGCTCGCCCTCCACGCGCGCATGATCTCCGAGGCGGGAGCGGTGCACGGCAAATCCGGTCGCCGCGGAGTGGTGTCGGACTGGATGGAGTTGGAGCGGGCGCGCGGCATCTCCATCACATCGGCGGCGTTGCAGTTCTCCTACGGCGACTCGGTGATCAACCTGTTGGACACGCCGGGGCACGCGGACTTCTCCGAGGACACCTATCGGGTGTTGGCGGCCGTGGACTCGGCGGTGATGCTGCTGGACGCGGCCAAGGGGCTGGAGCCGCAGACGCTGAAACTGTTCGACGTCTGCCGACACCGGGGCATCCCGGTGATCACGTTCGTCAATAAATGGGACCGCCCCGGCCGGGAGGCGTTGGAGCTGTGCGACGAGCTCAGCGAACGCCTCGGATTGACCCCGATGCCGTTGACCTGGCCGGTCGGTGAGGCAGGGCACTTCCGGGGAGTGCTGGACGTCACCGACGGTTCGTTCGTGCGGTACGCGCGCACGGCCGGCGGGGCCACGGTGGCCCAGGAGAAACGCCTGCCCGCCGAGTGGGCCGAGGCCGAGGAGGGCGACGCGTTCACGCGTGCCGTCGAAGAGGCCGAGCTGGTGGCCGCCTCGGGTGGCGAGTTCGATGTCGCGCGGTTCCTGGACGGTTCGGCCTCGCCCGTGTTGTTCGGTGCGGCGGTGCTGAACTTCGGTGTGCGGCACCTGCTGGACCTGTTGGTGGAGTTGGCGCCCAGACCCGAGCCGTGGGTGGACGTCGACGGCGAGCCACGGCCGTTGGACGCCGATTTCTCGGCTTTCGTGTTCAAGGTGCAGACGGGGATGGACCCGGCGCACCGCGACCAGGTGGCGTTCGCGCGCGTGTGCTCCGGGGTGTTCGAACGAGGCATGGTGGTCACCAACGCCACCACCAAACGGCCGTTCGCCACCAAGTACGCCCACCAGGTCTTCGGCCAGCAGCGTTCCACAGTGGACATCGCGTACCCGGGTGATGTGATCGGGCTGGTCAACGCCTCGGCACTGCGGGTGGGGGACACGCTGTACTCGGGCAGACCCGCGGTGCGATTCCCCGGCTTGCCGAGCTTCGCGCCCGCGCACTTCGCCGTGGCCAGGCCCGCCGACCTCAGTAAGTCCAAGCAGTTCCGCAAGGGCGTGGAACAGCTCGGGTCCGAGGGCGTGGTGCAGATCCTGACCTCCGACCTGCGAGGGGACGCCGCCCCCGTGTTCGCGGCCGTGGGACCCATGCAGTTCGAGGTCGCCGCGCACCGGATGGAGCACGAGTTCAACTCGCCGGTGAAGCTGGACCGACTGCCTTACTCGACGGTGCGCCGGCTCGTCGACCCCGCCCAGCGGGCGCTGGTGGACGCCGGACGCAGCAGCGAGGTGCTCACCCGCGCCGACGGCACCGACCTCGCCCTGTTCGCCGACGACATGAGCATGCGCATCCTCCTGCGCCGCCACCCCGACCTGCGGTTGGAGCCGCTGGTCGCGGCGGGTGAGTGACGCCGCTCCGAACACCCTTATCGTGCGCGACAGGCACGACTGTGAACGCGCGATGAAGACTGTGGGACCGCCGAACGGCGGTGCCGCGGGAAAGGAGTGATCGTTGCCGGAGCTGAGGGAGCCGTTGACGCGAGGACTGTCGCAGCTGTGGGAGCTGGACGAAGTGATCTGGGAGGGGGACACGGCCTTCCAGCACGTCGTCATCGCCGAGACGGAACAGGGAGTGTCGCTGTTTTGCGACAGCGACCCGCAGAGCACGGAGCTGGCGCAACAGCACTACCACGACGCCCTGTTCGTTCCCGCCGCTCTGCTCGCCGAACGCGTCGAGCGGGTGCTCGTCGTCGGCTCCAGCGAGGGCGTGGTCAGTCAGCTCGCCGTCGCGGCCGGGGCCACCCACGTCGACCACGTGGACATCGACCGCGAGGTGGTCGAGTTGTGCGCCGAGCACCTGCCGTACGGGTACACGCCCGACGAACTGGAACGGGCCGTGCGCGGCGACGGACCGGTGAGGATGCACTACGGCGACGGCTGGGAGTTTGTGCGCCGGGCCGCCGAGAACGACGACGAGGACACGAAGTACGACGTCATCGTCGCCGACCTGCCCGGCGAACGGGAGGACGACGCGCAACACAACCGGCTTTTCGGCACCGAGTTCCTGCGTCACTGCGTGGGCGCTTTGCGCGAGGGCGGCGTGGTGACGTCGCAGGTCGGTTGTCCGACGCTGTGGCTGAACACGATGTTGCGGCGGGCTTTGGCGCGGTTCTCCGAGGTCTTCGGCACCGTGGCCTACCACGGCTCCGACGAGTTCGACTGGGCGTTCTGCGTGGGCAGGCCGGATGTGGTGGCCGACCCGACGGCGCGGATGCTCGAGCGCTTCGCCGAGCTGCCGTATCGCCCGGTGACCCTGGACGCCGAGGCACTGGTGGCCAACAGCGTCCTGCCGTACACGCTGCGCAAGGAGGGCATCGCTTCGTGACCGACCGGCCCGGGCGGCCCGCGAGCGCTTAGAGCCGTGTCGCTTGTGCCGTCGTCGCGGCTGGGTCCGCCGTCAGAGCCAGCCGCGTTCCCGGGCCTTCTTGGCCGCTTCCGTGCGGTTGCGGGCGTCCAATTTGGCCATCGCGGCGGACAGGTAGTTGCGGACGGTGCCCTCGGCCAGGTGCAGCCGTCGTGCGATGTCGCGATTGGTCGCCCCGTCGGCCACCTGGCGCAGCAGTTCGCGTTCGCGGTCGGTGAGCCGGTCGGTGTGGTCCCAGGCAGCCAACGCCAGTTCGGCGGCGACGATCGTTCCGCCTGCGTGGACCTTGCGCAACGCATCGGCCAGCTCGCCGATCGGCGCGTCCTTGAGCACGTAACCGGTGACCCCGGCACTCATGGCGCGCCGCAGATAGCCGCTGCGGGCGAAGGTCGTGACGATGAGCACCCGGGCGCGACTTCCGCGTCGATGCAGTTCTGCGGCCACGTCGAGGCCGCTTCCGCGGGGCATCTCGATGTCGGTGACCAGCACGTCCGGGTCGTGCTCCGCGACCGCGGCCAGCGCGTCGGCCCCGTTCGTCGCGGTGGCGCACACCGTGATGTCCGGTTGCAGGTCGAGCAACTCGGCGAACGCCTCGACGACCATCGTCTGATCCTCGGCCAGCACCACCCTGATCTTGTCACCGCCGCCGGACATCAGGTCGCCACCTGCAGAGGTACCGCGATCGTCACCGTCGTGCCCGCCGAGCCGGAGTGTTCGACCCGGCCGCCGAGCACGCTGATCCGTTCGCGCATCCCGGTCAGTCCGTTGCCCGCCCGGTGCCGCCCACCGACTCCGTCGTCGGCGACCACCAACCGCAGTTCCTCGTCCACCACCGACAGGGTGACACAACAGGTCCGCGCGCAGGCGTGCCTGGCGACGTTGGTGATCGCCTCCCGCAACGCCAGCGCCAGTTCGTGTTCGGTGGACCCGACGAGCTTCAACGACCTGTCGCATCGAGTCATCAGTTCCACGCCCGCGCTCGACAGTGTCTCCCGCGCCGACTCCAGCTCGGTGTCGAGATTCGTCTGCCGAAGACCGCTGACGGTGGCGCGCACTTCGGTCAGTGCGGCCCGTGCGGTCCTCTCGGCCTTGGCCGCCGCGTCACGAGCACGATCCGGGTCCGTGTCGACGAGGTTCTGGGAAAGCTGTGCGTGCATGATGACCGACGTGAGCGAGTGACCGAGCAGGTCGTGCAGTTCCCTGGCGATGCGTTCCCGCTCGGAGACGGTGGCGAGGTGCTCGATCCTGGCGTTGCGCAGTCTCAGCTCCGCCGCCTTCCGGTCGCGCCCCGCCTGCTCAATCTGGGTGAAGCCGATGATCCAGATGAACAGCAGCGGCGGCCCCAGCCCCCACAGCCGCTGTGGCAACGGTATCGGGGACAGCGCCAACAGCGCGCACAACACCACCGTCAGCCCGCCGAACCAGCGCAGCGCCACCCGCCGTGATTCCCGGATACCGGCTATGGCCGCGGCGTAGACGAACAACACCGCGGCACCCGAGTTCAGCGGAGTGGTGACGACCCCGAGCATCGTCATGGGAACGACCGATCCCCAGCGGGCCAGTTCGGGACGCGCCCAGGCGAGCATGTACATGGGCAGGAACACCAGGACGACGCCCACCACCAGCGCCCAGCCCCACGGGCCCGAGCCCGGGTCGTAGATCGGGTGTATGACGAGGAAGACGAGGTAGACGAGGTGGATCCAGCCGAACTCCGACCACCACGAAGGACCGTCGGTGGAAGCCGCCGGTCCTTCGTGGGAAGCGTGTTCGGTGGTGGTCATGGCCGTGCCCGACGATAGGCCAGCGCGGCCATGACCACCATGACCGCGGTCCAACCGGTGAACACCGCGAGATGCCCGGCGACGGCCGCGCCGTCGAGCTGGGCCATCGCCAGCTCCGCGAGGTGATACGTCGGCAGAACGTTCGCGACGGTGCCGAAGAAGTCGGGCAGGACGGCCAACGGCATCCACAGTCCGGAGACGACCGCGGTCGGCATCAGGATCGCGTTGAGTATCGCCGTCGTAGCGTTCGGACTCGCCAGGAAACCCACCGCCAGACCGAGCAACGCGAACGGCGTCGCGCCGAGCAGCAGCACGACGTACAGACGCAGCAGTTGAAGCGGCGATGCCTGCAGTGTCCCTGTCAACGCCGCGGTGAGGGTCATCGCCAGCAGCACTCCGCCCGAATACGGCACTGCGGCGAGCACTTTGCTCGCGAGCGTCACAGGCAACGGCACCGCCTGCACCCGCTTCACGCGTAACCATCCGATGTGCCGGTCCTGTGCCACGCCGATTCCCGGGTTCAGCAAGGTCACGGCCAGCACGCCGAACGTGCCGAAGGTGGCCAACATCCGGGTGCCCGAGGACAGGTCCTCGGCCGGATGGTGGCCGAACATCGACACGAACAGGGCGAAGAAGCCCACCGGCATCAGGATCGAGAAGAACAGCGCGGTGGGTTCCCGAACGATGCCGCGTATCTCGTCGAGGAGTTCCACGCCGAGCAACCGCCGGTTCATCGGGCCACCTCCCGCCCCACGTTGTGTGGCGAGGTCAGCGCCACGACGGCTTCTTCCAGGCTCGCGCCCTCGACCTGGAGATTGCTCAGCCCGGGGTCCTCGGCGAGCAGCAGTCGCAGTAGCCGCTCGGGATACCGCGTGCCGATGTGGACCAGACCACCGTTCCGCTCGAACGAGACCACTTCGGGCAGCGCGGTGAGTCGTTCGTCACCGAGGTCCGTGCGCGCGGTGATCGTGCGGTCCGGCAGCCGGGAGACCAGTTCCTCCGGGGGCGCCGAGGCCAGCACTCGGCCGTGGTCCAGCACCACGGCCCTGTTCGACACGGCCGCCGCCTCGTCGATCAGGTGTGTGGTCAGCAGTATTCCCGTGCCCATCGCCCGCCGTTGTTCGAGGACCTGCCAGAACCTCCTGCGTGTGGGCACGTCCAGCCCGACCGTCGGTTCGTCCAGCACCAGCAGCTTCGGGTCGGTGACCAGCGCCATGGCGAGCTGCACGCGTTGTTTCTGACCTCCGGACAGCTTCGCCACGCGGCGCTCGGTGAGGTCGGTGAGTCCCAGTTCCGCCATGATCGGTGCCGCACTTGAGCGCGGCCGTCCCCCTCGAACGGCCGCGCCGGAGATGAGCTCGCCGACCTTGAGCGTCCCCGGGTAACCTAGCGACTGCTGCACGACTCCCAGACCGCGGCGGGTGCGGGCGTTTCGCGGATCACCACCGGCCAGGTCGATCTCACCCTGTTGCCGGGGTAGAAGCCCCACGACCAGATTCACCAGTGTCGTCTTTCCCGCGCCGTTGGGGCCGAGCAGCGCCACACATTCCCCCGCCCCGACGGTCAGGTCCACGGCGTCGAGGGCCACTGTCCCGCCGTAGCGGTGCCCTACCCCCCGGACTGTCAGCACTGTTCGCACGGTTCCTCCCCGTTGTTCCTGTGGGACACCGTGCTCTTTCGGTGGGGGTCGTGGGTAGTGACGTCGTGACACCACGAGGAGATGACGAATGTCAACCGTGGTCCGAGTGGTTCGCTCCTTTTCCGAGTGTTCCTTTCGTCACCGCGTAGTGAGCGCCGTGGTGAGGCACCACACGGCGGCCGCCGCGAGTGCGACGGCCACCACCCCCGGCCACCACTCGGACGTCGACAGGGCCAGGAACGCCTGGATCGCCGCCGTTGCCGCGAACGCCAGCGATAGGACAAATAGGACAAGACGGGTCGGGGGCCACCGTCTCGACGTGCGTCGTGGCATGGGCACCGGCCTCCTTGCTGCGGGCTATGTCCGGTATCGCACGTCTCGCGTCGGAAGTTACGCCTTCTCCACGGTGGTCGAGAACACATCCTGTGGCGTCTTAGGCGTCACCGCGGGAGAAGGAGAGAAACGGCATTTTCGTTCCTGGGAATTTCACCTCGGGCGTTCCGTGTCTCAATGCGACGAATCAGTCACTTCACGTTGTGGGAAGCAATTAACGGCGCGGGTCCCGGCCGTGAAACCGGGCACACCCACCGCGGAGGGCGCGGCGTCCTCGCCGGTGCTGAACAGTGGAAACGGATGTGCCCTGCGTCGAGGTGTGCGGGACGGCGAGGCCGTGGTGAGGACTCACATCACAGACGCCTATGCCGGACTTGCCGTCACAAATAGAGTGTGGAGTCGATATTTCACGACTGTGAGGCGGGCCTCTGGCCGCATGGCCGGTCACTGCACTCGTGGCTTGCGTGGACGCGCATCATGTTGACTGAAGCGAAGATCGCTGTTTAGTCTCACGCGCTAAGCGACGGCTTAGTATGGTGGGCGTTGCGTGAAGCTTGAAGCATCGGGTTGGGGGCCCAGAAACAAATACGTGTCGCTGGAAGGGCCTTGAGCGCGTTGTTGAACAAGAGTGCTGCCCCACGTCGTGGGCGTTCGACCATCCGCACCCGAGTGCTCGCCATCGCCTTCATCCCGAGCCTTGTCTTTCTCTTAACCGGTGTCGCGATAGCCGGCTACCTGGTCAACGACGCCATCCAGGTGCGGTCCTTCAGCACCAAGGTCCACGAGGCCGCCCAGCCCGCGGGTGTGTTGTTCGCCAACGTGCGTGAGGAACGCAGGTTGACGCTGCAGGAGATCGCGACCACGAGATCACTGCGGTCGGAGCTGGAGCAGCAGCGCCAGCGGACCGACGAAGCGGCCCGGCGAATGGCCGAGGACCTCGAAGGCATCGCCGAGGACGCGCCCGAGAACGTGCGGGAGAGCATCAGGCTCGCGCAGCAGCGAGTGGCGCAACTGGGCGAGTTCCGGCAGCGAGTGGACCGTGGACAGGCCTCGCTGCAGGAGGCGTACGACTTCTACAACGAGATCATCGACACCTACACGGTCGGACTGAACGGCGTGGCGCAGGAAACGCCGAACGCCGAGACCGCCTACAAACGCATGGTGGCGATGCCGTTGTTCGTCAGCGCGGACGGTATGTCCCGAGGCTACGCCCTGGCCGCGGCGGGCATCACCAGCGGCGGACTGACCGAACAGGAGTTTCGGGCCTACATCAGCCAGGTCGGCACCTACCACAACACGCTGGAACAAGCGGTTCCGGACATGATCCCGTCGGTCCGGCAGCAGTACGAACAACTCGTGGCCAGCGACGCGTGGGAGACGTTGACCCGCGTCGAGAACGCCTTCCTACGGGGCAACACCACCGATCTTCCGGTCGCCGAGCCCGCGTGGCATGCCGCCGCCGGCGAGGTCAGCGGGACGCTGTGGAACCTCTACGTGGAGCAGAGCACCGTGGCCACCGAGCTCGCGCTCGACGAGGCCGACTCGACGCTGATCACGTCGATCCTGGCCGGTGCGGGCGTCATCGCCGTGGCACTGGCGGTGTCACTGTTGGCGTGGCGGTTGTCCGACCGGCTGGCCAAACGTCTGGTGTCGCTGCGCGAGGCCACCCTCGAACTCGCCGACGAACGCATGCCCCGCATCGTCGAGCGGCTGCGCAAAGGGGAACAGGTGGACCTCGAAAGCGAGGTGTCCTACCTGGACCACGGTGACGACGAGATCGGTGAGGTCGCCGAGGCGTTCAACAAGGCACAGCGCACGGCCATCGCCGCCGCCGTCGAGGAGGCCGAGACCAGGGAAGGTACCCGCAAGGTCTTCCTCAACATTGCCCACCGCAGCCAGGTGATTGTGCACCGACAACTTTCGGTGCTGGACGCCGCCGAACGCAAGCAGGAGGACCCCGACCAGCTCGACCTGCTGTTCCGCCTCGACCACCTGTCCACGCGGGCGCGGCGCAACGCCGAGAACCTGATCATTCTCGGTGGGGAACAGCCGGGCCGACAGTTCCGCAACCCGGTGCCCATCATCGACATCGTGCGGGGCGCGATCGCCGAGACCGAGGACTACAAGCGCGTCAGCACGAACAAGATGCCGGGGACCGCCGTCGCGGGCCCGGCGGTCAGCGACCTCGTGCACCTGCTCTCCGAGCTGATCGACAACGCCACGTCGTTCTCACCTCCGCAGTCGCGGGTCGAGGTGCGGGGCGAGCTCGTGGGCCGAGGCGTGGTCATCGAGATCGAGGACCAGGGCATCGGCATGGAGGACGAGGAGCTGGAGCGCTTCAACGAGATGTTGCGCAACCCGCCGGACTTCAGCTTCATGGCGTTGTCCGACGAGCCCCGGCTGGGTCTGTTCGTGGTCGCCAGGTTGGCGGCCAAGCACAACTTCTCGGTGACGTTGCGGGATTCGGCCTACGGCGGCACACGGGCGATCGTGCTGGTGCGTTCCGAACTGCTCAGCGAGATCCCCACCGACGTCGAGGACGACGGCGACAACGCGATCGGCGCGGAGGAGACGACCGCGCTCACGGCCTCGGTCCCGGCGGGTGGCGGCGGTTCCGCCCCCGCGCTCAGCCGGATGACGCGGACGGCGAGGGCGGCGACGGCGGCGAGGGAGCTGCCGCGGCGTAACGGCAGTGAGCAGCTCAACGGCACCTTGCTTCCGAGTTCCTCTTCGGGTGGGGAGACGGGCGCATTGACCGTGCGCCGTACGCCCGTACGCCGCCCTGAGCCCGAGCGCGTGGAGGAGCCCGAGGAGCTGTCCACCGGAGGAGCCGACCGTTCGGCCCCGACGGACTCGACGCGCCCCGAACTGCCTCGCCGCGCGCGCCGTAGGGCGACCAGCGAACCATCCGAGGACGGCAGTGAAGTCGGAGCCGTGCAGGGACAACTGCCCCAGGACCCCACGCCGGAACAGGGACAGGACGAGTCGATCTCGGACAGCCTCGGCAGGCATGCCGCCACGAGAGGCCGGCGCGAGGTGGAGGAGTCGCCCGAAGTGATGTCGGAGACGGGCTTGCTGCCCGAACCGACGCAGTCCAACCCGACACAACACATACCCAGGCTGCCGAGGGAGCTGCCGAGAGCCGTACGCCCGCCCTCCGGGCCCCGACCCCGGCACGAGACGCGCCCGGCACCCGATCTGCCGTTCCGGCAGAGCGAGTCGGGTGGCCGCCATTCGTCGGCTGTGCCGTCACGCGGCTCGGGCGCGCTCAACGAGGACCGGCCACCGTTGCCACGACGACGGCGACAGCAGAACCTGGCGCCGCAGTTGAAGGAGAGCACCACCTCCACCGACCTCACAGGCATCGGCACGGGTGGCGACGACGACGAGTACACCACCACCCCGGAGCAGGCCCGAAGCAGGCTTTCGGCGTTCCAACAGGGAACCCGCCGAGCTCGACAGCACCACATCGGCAGTGACGATTCTGGAGACTGAGAACACCATGGCGAACTCGGTAGTCAACGAACTGGACTGGCTGCTCGACGACCTGGTGAGCCAGGTCGCCGGAGCCGATCGGGCTGTCGTGTTGTCGGCCGACGGCCTGCTCATCGGCAGGTCGAGTAACTTGTCCGAAGAGGACGGTGAACATCTTTCCGCCGTGGCTTCGGCGTTCCAGAGCCTCGCCCGGGGCACAGGACGCCACTTCGGTGGCGGGCAGGTTCGGCAGACCGTCGTGGAGATGGACCACGCGTTCCTCTTCGTGACGGCGGCCGGGCGAGGCGCGTGTCTGGCATTGTTGACGGCGGAGGACATCGACATGGGCATGGTCGCCTACGCCATGAACATGATGGTGAAACGGGTCGGCGCGGTGCTCAGTGCCGCGCCACGGGTGGAGCCCCACGCCACGCCATGACTGACGACGACATCGGCAACGACGAGGAGACGTGGTTCGAGGAGGGCAGCGCCAGCCTGGTGCGCTCGTACGTGGTGACGGGCGGCCGGACCCGGTCGGACAACTACGGGCTCGACATGATGACGCTGGTGGTGGCGTTGTGCTCCCCGGACGAGGCCGCGCATCTGCCCACCGAGTACGAGAGGATCGTGCGCCTGTGCCAGCGCCCGATGTCCGTTGCGGAGGTCGGAGGTCACATCGATCTCCCCCTACCGCTGGTGAAGGTTCTGCTCAGTGATTTGATCGAGCAGAATTACGTGATCTTCCGTAAGTCCGCGCCCCCGAGCGAAACACCCAACCAGCACATACTGCAGGCGGTTCTCGATGGCATCCGCAAACTCTAACGACCGACGCCTCACCGCGACGGCGGTGAAACTACTGATCGCCGGTGGTTTCGGCGTCGGCAAGACCACCATGGTGGGCTCAGTCAGTGAAGTCCCTCCGTTGCGGACGGAGGAGATGCTGACCTCGGCGTCGGAAGGCGTCGACGATCTCTCAGGGGTGGAATCGAAGACCACCACCACGGTCGCGTTGGACTTCGGGCGTATCACGATCAGCCCGGAGTTGATCCTGTACCTGTTCGGCACACCGGGGCAGGATCGGTTCTGGTTCATGTGGGACGAGCTCGCCCAGGGAGCCCTCGGCGCGGTGGTGCTGGCCGATACGCGCAGGCTGGAGACGTGTTTCCCGGCCGTCGACTACTTCGAACGTCGGGGCCTGCCGTTCGTCGTCGGGGTGAACTGTTTCGACAACGCCTACCGGTACGGCACCGAGGAGGTGCGTGCCGCGCTGGACGTGGACCCGGGTGTGCCGGTGTTGCTGTGTGACGCGCGGGACCGTCAGTCCACCAAGCAGGTCCTCGTCACGTTGATCCAGCACGTGATGTATTCGGCGAACATGGCCCCGGCCCGGTACTGACCCGGTACTGACCCGGGTGCGGCCCCCGCACCCCGTGTCCGCAGCCTGCGTCGTCGTGTCCGCAGTCTGCGTAGCCGTGTCCGCAGGTTGCGCAGTACTGTTCAGCGGGCCGCGGTCACACTGTCGGGCGAGTGAGCGTCAGCTCGGTTTACCGTTGATGGCCTGGTCGAGTAGCTGCACCGGGTGCAGCATCGGGATGTCGTCGTCGAGATAACGGCGGATCTGTAGCAGGCACCCCGGGTTGGCGGTCACCAGCAGGTCGGGCGTGACCGCGCGGATGTTGTTCGCTTTGCGTTCGCCGAGTTCGGCAGCGGGCTCGGGCTGCACCATGTTGTAGATTCCCGCCGAACCGCAGCACAGTTCGGCCTCCGGTAGTTCGACGAGCTCCACTCCGGGGATCGTGCGCAGCACAGCCCTCGGCTGCTCGCGCACGCGCTGGGCGTGGGAGAGGTGGCAGGCGTCGTGATAGGCGACCTTGGCGTCCACCCGCTTCCTGGGCGCACGGGGTTCGAGTTCGGCCAACAGTTCGTTGACGTCTCGCACTTTGGCGCTGAAGTCCCGCGCCCGCTGCGCCCATTCGGGGTCGTCGGCCAACAGGTCGGCGTATTCCTTCATCGACGAACCGCACCCGGCCACGTTCACGACGATGGTGTCCACGGGCAGCTTGTCGAACGTTGCGATGGTGCGTTTGGCGCGGTCGACGGCGTGTTCCTCCCGTCCCGCGTGCAGGCCCAGGGCGCCGCAGCACCCTTGCCGTCTGGGTGTCAGCACCTCGCAGCCCTCGGCGGCGAGTACTCGCTGGGTGGCCGCGTTGACCTCGTGGAAGAACACGTCCTGCACGCACCCGGACAGCAGCGCGACGCGTCGCCGCACCGGCCCCGATGGCCGCACCCGCCGGGGCAGGGCCGCGAACGCCTCCCGCAACCGTACGGGCGGCAACAGTGCCTGAGCGGCGCGCAGTCGCGGGGGAAGTACTCGTTCCAGCAGTTTCGGCAGCCCCGACTTCTGGTAGGCCAGGCCCAGCACGGCCGCGACGCGAAGCCTGCGCCGGTAGGGGAACAGCGCGAAGACGACGTTGCGGAACCACCGGTCGGACACCGGACGTTCGACGTTGCGTTCGAGCTGGGGCCGGGTGGCTTCCAACAGCCGGTCGTACTGCACGCCGGAGGGACACGAGGTCACGCAGGCCATGCAGCCGAGGCAGGCATCGATGTGCTGGGTGAACGCCCCTTCGAGTTCGATCTCCCCGCGTTCGGCCAGGTCCATGAGGTAGATCCGACCGCGTGGCGAGTCCATTTCCTCGCCCCACAATTGATAGGTCGGGCAGGTCGGCAGACAGAATCCACAGTGCACACAGTCGTCGAGCAGGTCGCGTGCCGGTGGGTTGTGGGAGTCGAAACTCGACTGTCGCTCGGTCACGGTGCTGCCTTTCGTTCTTCCAACCACGATTCGAGGCGACCGGGACACAGTCGCCGTTCCGGGTCGAGTTCGTCTTTCACCGCACGCAGTACCCGCACCGCCGACGGGGTCCGGCCCCACGCGCGCGCACCGGGGATGGCGCGGCGGAGCACGGACACTCCGTTCGCGGCGGTGGTGATGTCGTGTACTCGCTCGATCTCGGCGTCGGGAACGGCCAGGGCCGCCACGCCGGTGCCGAGGCCGACGGTGGCGTGAGTGTCGTCGGCGCGGCCGCAGTCGGTGACCACCCCGGTGAGTCTGCTGGGCCGCACTCCGATGCGTACGTTCGCCTGCCGCACCAGCTCGGCGTGCCGCGCCCACGCCGCGTGGGCGGTGTCCTCGTCGAGCACGGTGCCGCCGAGTTCGGCCGCGAGTCGGCGGGCTCGCGCCTCCGTGCCCTCCACGGTGCCTTCGAGGCGAGTCAGAAGCTGCCCTTCGAACCACTCCAGCGACACGGGTTCGCTCTGCCCGCGCAGCACCGATACGGCTTTCTCGGCGGCGGTGGACAGGGGCAGTTCTGCGCGCACTGTGCGTGTCGCGGAGGGAAGCGGGTGCAGTCGGAGTACCACTTCGGCGAGTAGGCCGAACGCGCCGTAGGACCCGTGCAGGAGCTTGGCGAGGTCGTAGCCCGCGACGTTCTTGATGACGTGCCCTCCCGTGCGTGCCACGGTGCCGTCGGCGAGCACCACCGTCGCGCCGATCACGAGGTCGCGCAGGGAGCCGTAGGAAAGGGACAGCGGCCCGGAGTCGGCCGTGGCGATGAGCCCGCCGACCGTGGCTCCCTGCTCGACGCTGGCCGGGTCGAACGCCACCCGCTGTCCGTTGGGGGCGAGTTCCGCCGCGAGCTCCCGCAGCGGTGTGCCCGCTCGAACGGACACGGTCATGTCGGCGGGGTTGTAGGTGAGCACGCCCGTCATCCGCGTGGTGTCCAGCACGTTATCGGTGGGCTTGGGTGGGTCGGCCCAGTTCGACGCGGTGGCGGTGCCGCGGATCTCGACGGAGCCGCTCGTGTCGGCCAGGGCCTCGTGGGCTTCCCAGAGGTCGGTGGGAGCGAGCACGGTCGGAGGAGTCGAAGAGCCCGGGGAGGGCGAGGTCGTCGAGGTCATAGCCGTTCGATCACTCCAGCCTCCTCCAGCGGGTGGGGGCGATAGGGGCCGGGCGCCTCGCCACACAGTCTCGGGGTGGGCAGCAGCTTGCCCGGATTGCACAGCCGGTGCGGGTCGAAGGCCGAGCGCACGCGGTCCATCGTGGTCAGGTCGTCGGTGCTGAACATGCGCGGCATCGAACACGCCTTGTCCGTGCCGATCCCGTGTTCGCCGGACAGCGATCCGCCCAGTTCGACGCAGAGTTCCGCGATCTGTTTCGACAGCTCCTCCGCACGGTCCTGTTCTCCGGCGGCCGCGCTGTACAGCACCAGGGGGTGGAGGTTCCCGTCGCCTGCGTGGAAGACGTTGGCCACGCGCAGTCCCGCGGCTCGGCCCATGTCCTCGATGCGCTCCAGCACCTCGGCCAGGCGGGTGCGGGGTACGACGCCGTCCTGGACGAAGTAGTCGGGGCTGATGCGGCCGACCGCGGCGAACGCGGCTTTGCGGCCTCTCCAGATCTTCGCCCGCTCGTCGTCGTTGCCCGCGATGTGCAGGCGGGTGCAGTTGTGCCGTTCGCAGATCGCCTTGACCTGTTCGAACTGTGCTGCGCATTCGGTGGCCGGGCCGTCGAGTTCCACCACGAGCGCGGCGGCCGCGTCGAGTGTGTATCCGGCGTGCACCGCTTGTTCGGCCGCCTGGATGGCGAGGTTGTCCATCATCTCCACGGCGGCGGGAACGATGCCCGCCGCCACGATGTCGCTGACCACCTCGCCCGCTTCGCGCACCGAGTTGAAATCGGCGAGCAGCGTGCGCACGGTCTCGGGCACGGGCAGCAGCCGCACCGTGACCTCGCAGACGATGCCGAGCGTGCCCTCCGATCCGATGAACACGCCGCGCAGGTCCGGCCCGAGTTGTTCGTTCGTGTCTTCGCCGAGGGTGACGACCTCGCCGTCGGGCAGGACGACGGTCATCGACAGGACGTGGTTGGTGGTGAAGCCGTATTTCAGGCAGTGCGCGCCGCCGGAGTTCTCGGCGACGTTGCCGCCGATGGTGCACACCTGCTGGCTGGAGGGGTCGGGTGCGAAGTACAGCCCGTAGGGTGCGGCGGCCTTGGTGACGTCGAGGTTGGTGACGCCGGGTTGGAGCGTGGCCCGCCGGTCGAGCGGGTCGACCTCCAGCACACGGCGCAGCCGTTGCAGCGAGATGACGATGCCGTCGGCGACGGGCAGTGCGCCACCGGACAGCCCGGTGCCCGCCCCGCGGGCGACGTACGGGACACCGTGGGCGTGGCAGGCGCGCACGGCGGCGGCGACGCTGTCGGTGTCGGTGGGCAGTACGACGAGTTCGGGGATCACCCGGAAGCCGGTCAGGCCGTCGCATTCGTAGCTACGCAGGCCCACCGGGTCGGAGATGACGTTGTCCTCGCCGACCGCGGCCGCCAGGTCCGAACGCACCCTTGCGTCGAGCATGAGCACCCACTTTCCGCTTTACGGAATGCCACTACCGCTCTAAGAAAACATTACCGCTCTGGCGGGGATGGTCAAGATGTGCGCGCACTGTTGAACGGCTCTCGTTGTGGGCGTGTCTCCGCAACGACATCGGCGTGGGGTGGTACCAAAAATCCATGAGGTGCGTGAGCTGTCGGATGGGCCTGGACCACTGTCATGGCACGGTGATGCTGCACGAATCCGGTGGCGTGGAATGCACCGATCCCCACTGCTCCGATGCCGAACCCGCACGTCACGCGCTCGTCGTCGAGTGCGGAAGCATCCAAGGCGGATGCGACTGCCAGGCCACGTTCTACGCGGAGCTGCCACGCGTCTCGTGAGGCGTGAAGGCGAGCCGGATACCGAAGTTGTCCACGGTCGCAGGCAGCCGGTCGCGTGCGTGACTGCGGGAGCGCAGAGTCTTCGGAGCGAGTAGCCGGTACTCGCCGGCTCGGAGGAACTCCACCAGCATGGCGCTGGCCACGAGCAGAACGAGGTTCTCGCCGGGGCATCGGGCGGGTCCCGCGCTGAACGGCACCAGCCCGGGAAGCTCCCGGGCCCGCTCGTCCAACCAGGCTTCCGGCGTGAACGTGTCGGCGAACGGCACGAGTTCGGCGTCCCGGTGAAAATAGGTGGCGAACACGACGAACAGCGTTTCCGGTGGGAGTTGCTTCCCACGCCACGACGTGGCGGTGGTGCTCTCCCGCAGCAACAGCGGCGTGGTGGGCCACAGCCGTAGGGTGTCCAGGACACACGCCCGGATGTACGCCCACGCGCGGGCGTCGTCCACGGCGGACTCCTTCCGTGCCGCGGCGGCCTGGTCGGGATGTGTCGCGAGCAACGCCAGTGCGCGCAGGACGACCATGCCCGCGGCGTCGAAGGCGAACAACCACTGCGGCACCTGCCCGAAGGGATCCACGGCACTGTTCTCGGGCTCGTGTTCCGCGATGACGGCCGCGAGGCTGCCCGGCTCCGCCCGGTCGAGGTGGTCGTTAAGCCGTTTCTGGAACGCGTCTCGACGGCGCTTGGCCTTGGGCAGCAGAAACGCCCAGTTACCGCGCAGCCGCAGAGCGGTCAGCTCGTCGGTGACCTCGTCCTGGTCGCGGGCGTGATCGCCGAGGACCACGCGGCGCACGATGCGCCACCATGTCCGGGCGTGACGGTCCCAGTCCAGCTCGGTGGTGTCTTCGAGCAGCAGGCGAGTCTCCTCGCCGACGACTTCCCGCACGCGCTCGGCGAGGGAGTGCACCGGGCGCTCGCTCTCCAGCACCTGCTCGTTGTACCGGCGGCGCGGCGCCCGCTCGGGCATGGGCGTGGCCAACACCCCGTGCGGTTCGAAGTGGTTCAACGCCGCGCGCTTCTCCCGCGCTGCGGGTGAGAACGGCGACGGCGTCGAGGTCAACACCCGGCGCACGTCCTCCGGTTCGAGCAGGAGCGCGATCGAACGCCCGGGGATGCGCAACAGCACCGGGCCGGGGCCGTAACGAGCACGCAGGCCCGCGAACAGCCGCAGAGCGGCGCGGTCGAGTCCCAGCCGGTCGATCAGTGCCATAGCCCGGGGCCTGCGTCGGATCACGCCACCCGCGATGGTGGGTGCGAGCGCCTCGCCGATGACCCTGGCCGTGTCCCCGAGACCGGCGCTCCGTGTCATCGAATGCGCTGGGCGGGGATCGGCCTGCCCTCCTCGGGTGCCAGGCCCAGCGCTTCCAGGAGCTCGGCGCAGTCCTTGGCGTCGACGGCCGCCGAGGCGACGGCGCGGACCGCCTTGCGGCGCTGTTCGGGGTCGGGTTCTTCGGTGTAAGGCAGCGCCGGCCTGGGGTTTTGGCTCGGAGCGGTCGAGCTGTGTGTGTTCACGGCTGCTCCCGATCGGTTTCGTGATTCATGGGTGTTTTTCATCGCCGCTGACATACCCGGAGGGTGCCTGCGCTACACGTCCGGTTTCCCACCGCAGGTGACTGGGTACGAGCGGTCAGGTGGCTTCCCCAGGCCACGGAAAGGAGGCTGACGTGGGTACCGACGCTTACCTCGCGTTCATCGCCCTGGGTCTGATCATGGTTGTGGCGGACGGTCAACTTCTCTATCACAGCGGGAAGCGCTACCTGTCCGACGTGGATTCCGACTCAGACGGTGACTCGATCTATTCGATGGCCAAGCTTGTCACCGTTTTGTTCCACCTCGTCATGTTCGGCTTCCTGGCATTGTTGTCTGTGCTGAGCTTCGACTTCGGCGGACATCCGGTCCGCGCTCTCATCGGAAATCTCGGCATTCTGCTGTTGCTGCTCGCGCTTGTGCACGCGGTGACGATGGCGGTCATGTCCCAGATGTACGATTCCCGCCTCACCGACGACCGGTACGTACGCCCGGCCCCGCGCACAGGCATCAGCACGAACATCCAGTTGCAGCGTGGTTCCGTGGTGGCACCCGTGCCCGGCCAGCAGGGCCGCGATCCTCGGATGAGTCCGCCGATCGAGGACCAGACGAACTGATCGCGGCGGGCGTCCTCGACCGCTCGGCTGTCGCCGGAGGCCACCGGAGACAGCCGAGAGGGCGTAGGTCGTGAGGTCGGTCAAGCCCACGCCCCAATGTTGCACACAGTAAGCTACTGATCGCTAATCGAATACGACTGAACGGGTGACATGCGACTACCGACCGCGTCATCGGTGGCCCGCGACCAGACGGCTCGGTTCGCCAACACCAGCAAGCCTGCCAGCATCAGGAAGTCCAGCACGAAGACCACTCGCTGAAGCAGGCCGACCGGCAGCGACAGCAATATCGACAGCGGCGCGAAGCCGAACGTGACCTTGTCGGAGAGGTAGCTGAGCCCGAACAGGGCGAGGGCGCCCAGCGCGATCCACACCAGGCACACGAGCATGCGGCGGGTGCGCTGAAGCTCGTCGACGTCCCGGATCTGGTCGAGCATGCTCACGGCCACGCCCGGTAACGACAGGAAGGCGAGCAGGCTCGCGTACTGGTGGATCAACCCGCTCGCCGGGTCGATCTCCGAGGTGTACGTCGCCGGGAACAGTGCGGCGGCCACCAGACCCGCGGCCGTGGTGATGATGAGGATGGTGGTCGTACGACTGACCCGCAGGCCGGACGAGAGCAGCGCGCCACGCACGGCGATCACACCGACGGCGAAGGACAGCAGGCTGACCTCCAGCATTCCTTGTCCGGCGTCGGTGAAGGCGTAGCGACTGACGGGGTCGAGGATCGGATCGAACGAACTCACCAGGTGCAGGATCGTCAGCAGGAACAGAGCCCAACCCAGTGCTGCGGCGGCCGCGAAAGTCCAGGTATGCACCCGGGCCGTGGCGGTCTCGGTGGATGCCGCTTTTGTCCCCAGTTGCCCCATGAGGACCAGTGTCTCTCAGTGATCAGGCATTGTCGTCAGGGTTTGACCCTGATTACTCCCTGGTCCACGGTGAAGTCGACCACGACGAGGGCCTGGTCGTCGTGTCGTTTCGAGCGAGGCCAGCGGCGGCAGTCGGCATCGGCGACCTCGGCGTCCCTGACGACGTCGAGCACGGCGTCGGCCCCGTTCTTCCGCGACAGTCGAAGCACATCGGGCCAGTCGAGCACGCGGTAGGTGTCGATCCCGGCCGAGACTCCATCGGTGGCGAGGACGGCCGCCTCGACGTCGCCTCGCGACCAACGGCGGCGCAACGCTTGAGTCGCGGCCTCAGGCACGGCCTCGGCGACCCAGAAGCCGCCCTCGCTATTGCGCAGACGGTCCACGTCGGCCCGGGTACGAAGGAGCCCCGCCGCGCGGAGCCGGTCGAGCCTGTCGTCGAGCAGGACCTCGGGGCCGTGAGCGGTGAACGCGACCACCGGACTGTCGGCCAGCACGAGCGCTTCCACGTACTCGGAACCCCAGCGCACCATCGCCACCGTGCTCGACGGCGAACAGCGCGGAGTGAGACCCTCCTCCGCGGCCACGGCGTCGATCGATGCGGAAAGCAGTGTGGTGAGGTCCTCGTCGGGCCGGCCCCGCAGCAGCGTTTCGAGTCGTTCGGCGAGACGCCGGGAGTACCAGCCGCCACTGGGCAGGCCTTCGCGTTGTTCGGTCGCTCCGTCGAGCACCACGGCGGTGTTGTCGGTGATCACGACGCGGTCCTCTGTAGGGCGTTCTCGGCCGTCCAGGCCCACGCCCGCACGTTCGGCTATGTCGATGCGGGGCACGGTTCGACCGTAGCGGTCGCCGGTGAACACCACCGAGCCGAAGGGCGGGCCGGACTCCCGGCGACACTCACCTCGCTCACCTCGCTCGCCTCGTACGCGGCGACCAGGTGACGTACGGCAGGAACAACTGGGTGAGCGGGCCGATCGCCAGCGCGTAGAGAACGGTGCCGACCCCGACCGTGCCGCCGAGCAACCAACCGGCGGCCAGCACGATCAGCTCGATGGCCGTACGCACCAACCGCACCGACCGACCCGTGCGCGCCGACAGGCCGGTCATGAGACCGTCCCTCGGCCCGGGGCCGAGCCGCGCCCCGACGTAGACGGCCGTGGCGAAACCGTTCAACACGATCCCGCCCAGCAACAACCCGATCTGCCACCCCAACTGGTGCGCATCGGGCAGCAACGCCCGCACCACATCCACGACCACGGCGATGACCACGACGTTGGCCACGGTGCCGACACCGGGACGCTGGCGCAGGGGAATCCACAACAACAGCACCAGCACGGCCGTCAACGCGGTCACCATGCCGAAGGTGAGCGTCGTACGGTCGGCCACGCCCTCGTGCAGCACGTCCCACGGATTCAGGCCCAGACCCGACCGGGTCATCATCGCCATACTCGTGCCGTAGCAGACCAGACCCGCGAACAACCGTGTCAACCGTGTCGCGGGAGCGGTGGTCACGGGGATCGGACTGAGTTCGACGGGAGTTCTCACCGAAGCCACCAGGCCACTATGACGAGTGCTCCGAACGCGTGAACAGGGCGGTCACGTAGCCGACGGGGGTGTTGTGCGACACATCCGGCGAGCCCGGGATGGGGAAAGCCGGTGCGCCGGATGCGATATAGGTCCGTCACTCCAGGGAAAGGACGGTGTGGCATCCGGCGCACCGGCTTGTGGCCGTGCCCGGGGGGAGGGCACGGATGCCGCAGGCCGTTCCCAGCATCGCCCCTCGCCATGCTGGGAAGGCCTATCGGCTCAAGTACGCATCGGTACGGGGTTTCCATCCGGCGCGGTGGACGGAAACCGCCGACGCGCACTCGTGAGCCTCGGTGTCACCACGGGGGCAACGCGGAGCCGAGGCCATGACCCGTCACGGCCGGGCGCGGTCGGCCGAGCGGGAAGAGTTGGATACACGGAACAACCTCTTGGTAAACAGCGGTCGGTGGAAGTGACCGTCACCGGTGACGTGCGTACAGCGACGCGTTTTCGCGCGCGACCGGCTACCCGGGGTCGATCAGTCGGGTGAGGTTGTCGGAAGTGCTGCTTCTTTGCCGGCACCGACGGTGTCTTGGTCCCGACTGGTGCCGAGCAGCCTTAGCTGGGTGAGCGTGGGGGTGTTGTTCAGGACGCTGTGCTCGCTGCGGTGTGTGTGCGAGTTGTCCTGGGACGAGGCCACGCTTGTCGACGGACCCGCGACGGACGCGGGAGCGGAGGGCGAGGGGGCGACGGGACCGAACGGACGTGACGGGTTCTCGTTCGCTCCCGTGTCGTCACTCGGGTGAGGCGGTGACCACGTGGGCACCGCCGCCTGCTGGTCGAGCTGGGTGGTGGAGACAGGAGTCGGGACAGCGGGGGCGGCCGGTGATTCGAGCTCAGGCTCGGCCGGTGTGAGGGGTTCGGCGCGAAGCTCGCCGGGCGGGGTGTCGTCGGGGCGGTCGACGTCCGGTTCCAGGCCGATGAGGTCGTCGAGGTCGTCGAGCCCACCCGGAAGCGGGGGCAGCCTGAGTTCGGGGAGGGTTTCCCCTAGCCCGGGACCGACGTCGGGCAGGTGCGCCGGCATGTCGACGACGTTCTCGATCGCGTCGTCGAGCGGACCGGTGATCTGCGGCAGCGACTCGACCAACATCCCGGTGAGGCTGCTGGTGGTGTGGACGGTGGTGTGGACGAGCTCGGACGTGGTGGCCAGGAGGGTGTCGGCGGTCGCCTGTAGCAGCTGGGAGCCGAAGGGCCTGCGCTCCGCCGGTTCCTCGGTCTCCTCGGCATCTTCGGAATCCTCAGAACCCTCCGGCTTCGCCGATTCGGTGTCCTCGGTGGCCTCGGCGTCTTCCGAGGTCTCCGGGTTCCCTGCCTGCTCGGAGGTCTCGGGGAGCTCCGTCGAGTCCGATTCCTTCGCCGCCTGCTCCGCCGCTTCCGCGGGCTGGATCGTCTCGGCGGGCAGGGTCGGGCCGGTGCTGTCGGTGGCAGGATCGTCCGAGGTGGTGTCGTGGTCGCCGACCGGGCTGGTGCCGGGGTCGGTAGCGGGCGTTCCGTTCTCGGTGTCGGCGAGTTCGTCGAGGCAGGAGGTGAGGTCGGAGCGGTCCCGAGGGCCGTTCGCCGTGGCTTCGTCGGCGCAGGCGGCGGAGGTGTCGTGCGCCAGGTCGGTACCCGACGTCTCCTCGGCCGAGGCGGAGCCGGCCAGTAGCGCCGAGACGACCCATCCGCCGACGGCGAGACCGAGCACCAGAAGCAGTCGACGCAGGGCGGAGGACAGCAGGCTGTGGCGGCGCGCGTCGGTCGGAAAGACCGCGAAGGCCGCAGGCCTCACCGCTACCACCACCTGTCGTGTCCTCGTATGCGTGTTGTTACTTCCGGTCTACCGCTGGTAGCGAGATCACGATCGCGTTCCGGCTACCCCGAGACTGCTATTTTTAGCACTCCGGACGAGTGTTTCACCCCGTCGGTGTGCGATCCGCCCCGGACGGCGCAACCTATGACAAGGTACGCAACCGCTGAATCACTTCGTCGAGCACCTCCTCTCGTTTACAGAAAGCAAAACGAAGCAAATGATTCCACTCTTTTGGGTGATCGGTGAACACGCTGACGGGTACTGTTGCGACTCCAATTGATTCTGGTAGGCGCCAGGCGAGTTCCTCCGCATTGGTGAATCCGAGTGGCCTAACGTCCGCACAGACGAAATAAGTGCCCGCGCTCGGCCGTACGGCGAAGCCCGCATCGGCCAGTCCGGCGCTCAACCGGTCGCGCTTGCCCTGCAACGACTCGCGTAGCGACTCGACCCACGGCAGTTCGTGCCGCAGCGCATGCGCGACCGCGGGCTGGAGCGGGCCGCCCGAGACGAAAGTGAGGAATTGTTTCGCCGCCCGTACGGCCGAGGTGAGTTCCGGTGTCGCGCAGACCCAGCCGATCTTCCATCCGGTGCAGTTGAACGTCTTGCCCGCGCTGGAGATCGTCACGGTGCGGGAGGACATCCCCGGGAAACCGGCCAGCGGCAGATGTTCGGCGCCGTCGAAGATCAAATGCTCGTACACCTCGTCGGTGATGGCGATCAAGTCGTGTTCGACGCATACTTCCGCGAGTCCGGCCAACTCCGCGCGTGTGAACACGGTTCCCGTCGGATTGTGCGGGGAGTTGACGAGAACGGCTTTCGTTCTCGGTCCGATGGCGTCGCGCACGGCGTCGAGATCGAGTGCGAAACGGTCGCCGTCGGAGACCAGCGGCACCACGCGCCGGGTGGCACCCGCCATCGCCACCGCGGCGGCGTAGGAGTCGTAGTAGGGCTCGATGACGATCACCTCGTCGCCGGGGCCCGCCAGTGCGAGCAGGCTCGCGGCGATGGCTTCCGTGGCACCGGCCGTGACGAGGATCTCCCGTTCCGGGTCGTATTCGGTGCCGTAGCGCAGGCGGTGGGCGGCGATGGCTTCACGCAGTTCGGGACGCCCGGGACCCGGTGGATACTGGTTCGCGCCGCCGAACAGGGCGTTTCGTGCCGCATCCAGCATGCCGTCGGGGCCGTCGGTGTCCGGGAAACCCTGCCCCAGGTTGATGGCCGAGGTTCGATTCGCCAGCGCCGTCATCTCGGCGAAGATCGTGGAGGTGAACGGCCGCAGGCGTTCGACGAGTACAGGTTCACGCACGAGAAACCATCCTTGAGGACAATCGCGACATGGAGCAAACGAGGTCCGCTGTGGCCCCTGTGGGGCGGTCGGCTCGACCGGACGCGCGAGAGCGCGATGAGGCCAAACGGCGAGACCTACGCAGGATGAAGCTCGTCGCGCTGTCCTTCCTGCTCGGCGCGACGGTGATCTTCCTGTTGACCAGCTGGGCACAGTCCGCGGGATGGCCCGCGTGGGTCGGCTACGTGCGTGCCGCGGCCGAGGCGGGCATGGTGGGCGCGCTCGCCGACTGGTTCGCGGTCACGGCGTTGTTCCGGCATCCCCTGGGGCTGAAGATTCCGCACACGGCGATCATCCCGAACAAGAAGGACGTGCTCGGTAACAGTCTCGGTGACTTCGTGGGCGCGAACTTCTTGTCGGAGAACGTGGTGCGGGACAAGTTGCGCCGGGTCGAGACGTCGAGACGGGTCGGGGAGTGGCTCGCCCGGCCCGAGAACGCCGAGCGCGTCACCGCGGAATTGGCGACCGTGGTGCGGGGCGCCGTGACCGTGTTGCGCGACGAGGACGTGCAGGCCGTCATGGAGCAGGCGGTCGTGCGCCGGGTCGTGGACAAGGAGTGGGGGCCGCCGCTGGGCAAGCTGTTGCAGCAGGTGTTGACCGACGGCGCGCATCACCGTCTGGTGGATCTCGTGGTGGACAGGGCGTACGAATGGGTGCGCGAGAACCACGACACGGTGTTGCGGGTGGTGTCGGACCGGGCGCCGTCGTGGTCGCCGCGGTTCGTCGACACGATGCTCGCCGACAAGGTTTACGGCGAGGTGCTGTCGTTCGCGTGGGCGGTGAAGACGGACGTCAACCACCCCATGCGTCTGGCGGTGGACCGGTTCCTCACCGAGTTCGCGCAGGACCTGCAGGCCGACCCGGACACGATGGCGAGGGCCGAGACGGTCAAGCAGCAGCTGGTGGAGCACCCCGAGGTCCGCAAGATCATCGACTCGGCGTGGTCCACGACGAAGGACATGCTGCTGACCGCGGCGGAGGATCCGTCGAGCGAGTTGAGGAGACGTGTCTTCACCGGCTTGGCCTCGCTCGGGCAGCGGTTGCAGACCGACCCGGCGTTGTCGGGGAAGGTGGACAACTGGGTCGAGAGTGCGGCGGCGTACGTGGTGACGCGTTATTCGCGGGAAATCACCACGATCATCACCGACACGGTCGAGCGGTGGGACGCCGAGGAGACTTCGCGCAAAATCGAACTCCAGGTGGGGCGGGATCTCCAGTTCATCCGGATCAACGGAACGGTGGTCGGCGCGTTGGCGGGGCTGGTGATCTATTCGGTCGCGCAGGTTCTGTTCTGACGCCTTACCTACTCGCCGGTATCCATTCCGCGGGGTGAAGTTATCCACAGTTTGGGGGTTATCCACGGAGTTATCCACAGGCTTACTCCATATGAGTGATGTGGACGGTTGTGGATTTGTGAATGGCTGCCCGGAGTTTTGCTTTGCCCACCGCGGCCCGACCATCCGAACCGGCCGGGGCGTGTTCCACGATCGGGTGGAAACTGCGTAGCCTGTCGCTCGTGATCTGTCCTAAGTGCCAGAACGTGATGACGACGGTGGACAAGAACGGCGTTCACATCGAGCAGTGCGGTGGTTGCCGAGGCATCTTCCTGGATCGGGGCGAACTCGAACAGATCGTGAGCGCGGAGAGCTCCTTCTACAGCTCCGCGCCTCCGCCGCCCTACAGCCCGACCTCCCAGCCACCGCCCGCGCCGCCTGCCGCACCGCCGGCCGCGCCACATGCCGCGCCACCACCCACCCAGCGCTACGGCCAGGGTGCCTACTACGGCGACTCGCCCAGGCCCTATCGGGGCGGTGGTTACTACAACGACTCGCCCAGGCCTTACCAGGGCGGTTACTACGGCGACTCGCCCAGGCCGTACGGCGGGCACCGGCGCAGGCGTAGCTTCCTGGAAAGCCTGTTCGACTGACCCCGAACGTGCTCGATCTCAAGATCTGTCCGGCTTGTGGTGATCGGGCGCGACGGCCGGTCGTGGAGGAGGGGCGGCTGGTCTGCGCGGTGTGCGGTCATCGCGCCGCGTTCCGCCGGCTGCCCCTGCTCGCATTGACCGGTCCCAGCGCGGGAGGCAAGTCCACGGTGGGGCCCGAGCTCGCTCGCAGGCTGGCGAGCGAGGTGGTGGTGTTGGAGCAGGACGTCCTGTGGACGGGCGGCCTGCGCGACGATGTCGACGGCCATCCGACTTTCCGGTCGACGTGGTTGCGGATGGCGGCGATGATCCACCAGAGCGGGCGGCCGGTGGTGTTGTGCGGAACGGTGGTCCCGCCCGAATTCGAGCCGCTGCCGGAGCGGATGTTCTTCACCGATATCCACTACCTGGCGCTCGTGGCCGACCCGGACGTGCTGGCCCGGCGTCTGCGGGCCCGTCCGGCCTGGCGGGGCTGGGACGAACCGCGCATCGCGGAGATGTTGGAGTTCGCCGAGTGGTTGCGCCGTGAGGCGGCGACGATGTCCCCACCCGTCGAGTTGTTCGATACCACCGATGTGCCGTTGGTCGAATCGGTCGATCACGCCGAGCGTTGGGTGCGCCGTGTTCTCGCTGCGCACCGGGACGCCGAAGCCGCCCGATCGGGTGCTAGCTGAGTGCTTGCAGGAGTTAGCACTCGGGCGTACGGTCGAAATGGAGGAGGTGTCCGGCGTCATGGCACAGACATCGACGACACCGACGACACCGACGCGGGACGATCACGACGACCACGACGACAACTCGTCGACCACCGAGGCCGCTGAGGCAACCGAGTCGGACGGCCCGATGGAGCGAGTCGCCGGCCTGGGCAGGGACATCGGCGCCTACATCCGGCAACAACGCAACAACGCCGAGATCTCGTTGCGGCAGCTCGCGAAACTTGCCGGGGTTTCCAATCCGTATCTCAGCCAGATCGAACGGGGACTGCGCAGACCCAGCGCCGAGATCCTTCAGCAGATCGCCAAGGGGCTGCGTATCTCCGCCGAGACCCTGTACGTCCAGGCGGGGATTCTCGACCGCCCCGTCGGCGGCCCCGTGGTCGACGCCGTCCGCGCCGACACCTCGCTGACCGAACGACAGAAGCAGGTGCTGCTCGACGTGTACGAGTCGTTCCTTCGGGAGAACCGAGGGAAGGAGACCGTGGGTGAGCGGCACCCCGATCAGGACCACAGGGAGTGAGTCACGATGGAGACCACACGAACCGAGGACGTCCGCAAGGTGGTGAACACGGCGAAGGAGCAGGTCAGGACATCGCTGCTGGCGGCGTTGGGGGCGAGCAGCCTGGCCGGGCGGGCCGTGGCGGACACCGTGGCCAAGGCGAAGACACGCGTCAACTCCAGTAGCGAGGCGGCGAAGAAGAACGTCGAGGAGCTGCCGGCTGAGCTGGAGGAACTCCGCGGTCGACTCGAACCCGCCGAGCTGCGCAAGACCCTGGACGAATACACCGACGCGGCGTTGAAGCTCTACCGCCGACTGGCCGCTTCGGGCGAGCAGACGTGGGGCGAAGTGGTGGAGCCCCAGGTCAAGCGCGGTATCGAGCAGATCGAGGAGGCTCTGCGCGCGGCGCAGCAGCGGGTGGACGGTGCCGCCACGGACGCACGTGAGCGGGTCGATGAGATGGTCAAGCTGCTTATGCGTCGGGGCCACGAGGATCAGGAAGCCGACGCGTCCTCGGGTGTCTCGGACGAGTCCACCGAAAAGCCCGGCCCGGTCAAGGCCGAGTCGGTCGAGTCGATCGGGGTCGTCGAGGCCGCCAGGTCAGCCCGCGAGAAGGTGATGAGGCCCGGCACCAGCCGCACCGTGACGTCCACAGAGCAGCGGAACAACGGCACTCGGAGCAAGGGAGACACTACTGGCAGTAACTGACCGGTGTGCGGTGATGTGTTTCGCTGGCTCTCGGCCCTGCCTGCGTCCTGACGTAGGCTGGAATCGTGCCGCTTTTCGCATACTGGATCGTCTTGGTCATCGACTGGGCGGGCGTGCTCGTCGGCCTTCTCGCCTTCGTGCACGCCGTGACACAGAGAGCCGACGCATTCACGGCGGCTGATCGGTTGAGCAAGCCGGCGTGGATGGCCATCACGGGCGGTGCGACCCTCGCGATGCTGTTGTTCCAGTTCTACGGTGCGGGCATGATCTTCTGGCTCGCCGCGCTCGTCGCCAGCCTCGTCTACGTCGTGGACGTGCGGCCGAAACTCATCGAGGTCCAGCGAGGCGGATCCAACTGGTGGTAAAGCCTGTCGGTAAGGCGCCGGCAACAAAACAGGGGGTGAGCGTTTGAGTAACTGGAGCATCGCGGGGACGCTGATGCCTGTCCCGGTCTCCGAGCGGCGTGATCTGGTGGCCGAGCCCGTGGCCGACGCCTTGGAGTCGGTCGACGGCCCGGTGGCCGTGGTGGAGATCGACCCTGACCTGGCCGACACCGCTGAGTTCTGCGAGGCGTATTCGTCACCGCTGTCGGCCTCGGCCAACTGCGTGGTCGTCTCCGGTAAGCGCGCGGGCGAGGTCCGCTACGCCGCCGCGCTCGTGCTCGCCACCACGCGCGCCGACGTCAACAACGTGATCCGCCGCAGGTTGGACGTGCGGAAGGCGTCGTTCGCCCCCATGGAGGAGGCGGTGGAACTCACCGGCATGGCCTACGGCGGTATCACGCCGATCGGTTTGCCTTCCGACTGGCCGATCCTCATCGACCAGGCCGTGGCTTCTGCGCCGGAAGTGGTTGTCGGCAGCGGCATCCGGGGTAGCAAGGTGTTGGTCACCGGCGCGGCGTTGGCGAAGCTGCCCGGCGCCGAGGTGATCGACGGACTCGCCAAGTGAGTGCGAGCCGACACAGCGGAATCGCAGAAAGGTATGGGCTGGATGGGAAGGGTCACGGCCACGGCCGAGCGGAGCGTCGACGCGCCCGCCGAGAAAGTGCGGGAGAAGCTCGCCGACTATCGCGAAGTCCGGCCCCGCATCCTCACGGAGGAGTACCGCGACTACACCCTCGTGGAGGGCGGTGACGGCGAGGGAACGGTGGCGCGCTGGAAGTTGCAGGCCACGTCGAAACGTGTGCGCGACGTCCACGCCACGGTGAGCGAGCCGCAGCCGGGCACGCTCGTGGAGACCGACACGAACTCCAGCATGGTCACCACTTGGACGGTGCGGCCCGAGGGCGATCGCAGTGTGGTGCGGGTGGAGACCACGTGGCAGGGCGCGAGTGGCATCGGTGGTTTCTTCGAGAGGATCTTCGCGCCCAAGGGATTGCAGCGGATCTACGACGGCGTGCTGAGCAAGCTCGCCGAGGAAGTGCGGGGTAATTGATGGCGGCGACGGAAGTTCGGCTCGCGGCTCGTCCGGAGGGGATGCCGACCCCGGACAACTTCGAGATCGTCGACGTGGAGGTGCCGAAGCCGGGTGCTGGGCAGATCCTTGTCCGGAACACGTGGATGTCGGTGGACCCGTACATGCGGGGCCGGATGAGCTCGGCGAAGTCGTATGTGGCGCCGTTCCAGGTGGGCGAGGTCATGGACGGCGGTGCGATCGGTGAGGTCGTCGAGTCGAACACCGATGAGTTCGCCGTCGGTGACGTGGTGCTGCACGGTCTCGGCTGGCGTACGCACGCCGTGCTCGACCCGGCCCACGCGCGCAAGCTCGATCCCGCTGCCGCGCCGGTGCAGGCGCACCTGAGTGTGCTGGGGATGCCCGGCTTGACCGCGTACGCCGGGTTGTTCGACGTGGCGAAGATGCGTGAGGGCGACACGGTGTTCGTGTCCGGTGCGGCCGGGGCCGTGGGTTCGCTGGTCGGCCAGCTCGCCAAGCTGCGCGGTGCCAAGCGGGTCATCGGCAGCGCCGGTTCGGCGGAGAAGGTGCGGTGGCTGCGTGACGAGCTGGGCTTCGACGCCGCGTTCAACTACAAGGACGGCCCGGTACGGGAGCAACTGCGCCAGGCCGCACCCGACGGTGTGGACGTGTACTTCGACAACGTCGGTGGCGAGCATCTCGAAGCGGCCATCGGCGCGCTGAACGTGCACGGCCGGATCGCGGTGTGCGGCATGATCTCCCAGTACAACGCCACCGAGCCGACGCCGGCGCCACGCAACCTGGCACAGATCATCGCCAAGCGCTTCACCATGCGCGGGTTCCTGGTCGGCGACCACGAGCAGTTGCGGCCGACGTTTCTGGACGAGGTCTCGCCGTTGGTGCGGGACGGCAAGATCGTCTACAAGGAGACCGTGGTGGACGGTATCCGGCAGGCGCCCCAGGCGTTCCTCGACCTGCTCGCGGGCGGTAACACGGGCAAGATGCTCGTCCGGTTGTGACGGTTGTGACGGCGGGGCATCTGGAGCGCCCCGTTTCGTCTCAGCTTTCCGGGTACCGGGTGAGATAGCCGCCCATGGAGCGGAAGAAATCGGTGGCGGCGTGTTCAACGCCGTCATCGGTGCGTAGACGTTCGATCGCCAGGCCGGGGTTGCGTCCGTATCGCGCGTCCGCTCCCGCGACGATGACCACGCCGTCGCCTTCCCTGATGAAGACCCGGCCCGGGGTGCCGCCGTAGGACCGTTCCGTCACGAACGCCTCAGTGATCCTGATGCGCTGGTCGCGGTAGTAGGTGAAGGCGTTCGGGTAGGGGTCCGACTGGGCGCGGATCAGCCGCTCGATGTCCTCGGCGGGCCAGGCCCAGTCGATGCGGCTGTCCTCGATGGAACGTTTGTGGAAGAAGCTGGCCTTGCTCCGGTCCTGGGGCACGGGGTTGGCACGGCCGGAGGCGATGAGTTCGAGCGACTCCGACACCAAAGGTTCGATGAGGTCCACCGTCTTGTGGAACAGGTCGGTGGCGGTGTCCCGCGGGCCGACTTCGACGGCCCGTTGCAGCAGGATGGGCCCGGCGTCGAGTTCGTCGTCCATCATGTGGGCGGTGACGCCGACTTCCTTCTCGCCGTTCAGCAGTGCCCAGATGATCGGGGAGAAGCCCGCGTAGGCCGGGAGCAGGGAGTCGTGCACGTTGAGCGTGCCGTGTTCGGGCAGGCGGAAGATCTCCGGTGGGATCCAGGTGCGCCAGTTGTTGGCGACGATGAGGTCGAGTTCCAGTTCGGCGAGTCGGTCGGCGAGTGCCTGGTCGGGACGGTTGCGCAGCACCACTTCGACGCCGTGTTCCGTCGCGAGGTCCGCCACGGAGTCCGCCCAGATGCGTTCGTAGGCGTGGTCGGACTGTGGGTGGGTGACGACGAGCGCCACGTCGTGTTCGGATTCCAGCAGTGCCCGCAGGGTTCGGTGCCCCCAGGTCTGGTAGCCGAACATCGCGATCCGCATCGTCCCTCCCAGGCTGTCGACGGCAAGCGGGCCTAGTTAAGCAAGCCTTGCCTAAGTTCGCAAGGCGGTGCGGCTAGGGAAAAGATCACCGAATGGGGCTAACTAAGGCTTGGCTAACTTAGGTTAGGGTTCCCTGAGTTCGGAGTTCACCGACCGCGATGGGACACGTATGTCGACAGTGCTGCGAGATGAGGGACCGGTCTACGACCTCCTCGGCGTGGGATTCGGACCATCCAACTTGGCTCTCGCCATCGCCGTGTCCGAACACAACGCCGCCTCGCGAGGTCCGTGTTTGAACGTCCGGTTCCTCGAGCGCCAGAAGACGTTCGGCTGGCACCGCGGGATGTTGATCGACGACGCCACCATGCAGGTGTCGTTTTTGAAGGACCTGGTCACCATGCGCAACCCGGCCAGCGACTTCAGCTTCCTGTGCTACCTGCACGAGCGGGGCAGGTTGGCCGACTTCATCAATCACAAGACGCTGTTCCCGCTGCGGATAGAGTTCCACGACTACTTCTGCTGGGCGGCCGAGCGGGTCGGCGACCTGGTGCGGTACGACACCGAGGTGACGGCCGTGCGTCCCGTGGTGGACGGTGCCGAGATCGCGTGTTTCGAGGTGCACACGAGCGCCGGCAAAGTGTACACCGCGCGCAATCTGGCCATGGCCACCGGCCTGGTCCCCTCGCTGCCCGAAGGGATCGCCGAGTCGGAACGCGTGTGGCACAACAGCGATTTGCTGTACAAAGTGGATGGCTTGGCCTCGGCGTCGCGGTTCGTCGTGCTGGGAGCGGGGCAGAGCGCCGCCGAGACCACCGCGCTGCTGCACGACCGCTTCCCCGACGCCGAGGTGTGCGCGGTGTTCTCGCGGTCAGGCTACAGCCCTTCCGATGACAGTCCCTTCGCCAACCGAGTCTTCGACCCGGAAACCGTGGACGAGTTCCACGACGCGCCGCCCGAGGTCCGCAAGCGGATCCTGGACTACCACTCCAACACCAATTACTCGGTGGTCGATCTCGATCTGATCGAGGAGCTCTACCGCCGGCACTACCGCGAGAAGGTGCTGGGAGTCGAGCGGCTTCGTATCTTCCGCACCTCGCGGATCACAGAACTGGCCGAGACCGACTCCGCCGTGCGCGTCACGGTGGAATCGCTGACCACGGGCACGCACACGGTGCTCGACGCCGACGCCCTCGTCTGCGCCACCGGTTATCGGCCCAGTGAAGTGACGACACTGCTCGGTGACGCCGCGTCGATCTGTCGCCGGGACGACGAGGGCAGGCCGCTCGTGGCGCGGGACTACCGGCTGCTCACCACGCCGGACTCCGGTGCCGCCGTGTACGTCCAGGGCGGTTCGACCGAGCACACCCACGGCATCACGTCGTCTCTGTTGTCGAACAACGCCGTGCGAGCGCAGGAGATCCTCGACTCGGTCGTGGCCCGGGTTTCCGAGACGAAAGGGGGAGAGCCCGGGCCCGGAACCACCGATTCCGAGGGGCGGTCCGCCTACGCCCACGAAATCGTCGGCATGGCCGGTTGACGAAAAGCGGCGGGCGGGGGCGGACGAGGAAGACACGGAAGGCACCACGAAGGAAGGGAAGCGACTGTGACGAACCCGTTCGACGATCCCGAGGGGCGGTTCTACGTGCTTGTGAACGACGAGGAGCAGCACTCGCTGTGGCCGTCGTTCGTCGACGTGCCCGGCGGCTGGCGCGTGGTGTTCGGCGAGGACACCAGGCAGGCCTGCCTGGACTACGTGGAAGAACACTGGACGGATCTGCGTCCGGCGAGTCTGCGGGCCGTCGAGGGCTGAAGAAGGCCTGAGAAGGATGTGGGGACTGGCTCTTCGGCCTCGGAGAATGTGTCGAGGCGCCGAGCCGGAATGCCGGGCCGGAATGCCGAGCCGAATGCACGGGACCGCGTGAACGGCGGAATGGTGTAGCTTACTGTTTTGAGTTCCGAGGCGTTCGTTCGGTTAGCCTTACCTTATGTCGATTGCCGCGCCCGAGACTGCGTCCGAGCACGCCGTTTCCGTCCGGCGGTCGGCGCACGCGCTGCGGGCGTTGGGGCTGCTGGCCGCCGTGCTCGCTCTCGCGTTCGTCGCGTTGCTCAGCGTCTGGCTCGGCTCCAAGGACATTCCGTTCACCGAGACCTGGAACGTCCTGCTGGACGGTTCCGGCGACTCCGACGCAGCCATCATCATCCACGACTATCGGATTCCCCGGACCCTGCTCGGAATCATGGTGGGGGCCGCGTTGGGGCTGGCCGGGGCGTTGATGCAGGCGTTGACCCGCAACCCCTTGGCCGAACCCGGGATCCTCGGGGTCAACACGGGCGCGTCGACGGGCATGGTCGTGGCCATCGCCTTCCTGGGCATCACCTCCGTGGTCGGCTACGTGTGGTTCGCGCTGGTAGGGGCCGCGGTGGCCTCGTTCGTCGTCTACGTGCTCGGTGCCACGGGACGCGGAGCGGCCAGCCCCGAGCGGCTGGTTCTGGCGGGGGCGGCGCTCACCGCGGTGCTGTACGCGTTCAACACGGCGGTGCTGCTGTCGGACACCGAGGCCTACGACGAGTACCGGTTCTGGATGGTCGGCTCACTCGCGGGCCGCTACTACGACGTGCTGATGCCGCTGCTGCCGTTCGTGGTCGTCGGCGTGGTCATCGCGTTGCCGCTGGTGCGGTCGTTGAACGCGCTGGCTATGGGCGACGACCTCGGCAGGGCCCTCGGTTCCCACCCGAACCGCACCCGGGTGCTCGGGGCGATCGCGGTGACCCTGTTGTGCGGGTCGGCGACGGCGGCGATCGGTCCGGTCGCGTTCGTGGGGTTGGCGGTGCCGCACGCGGCTCGACTGCTGGTGGGCCCGGACCAACGTTGGGTGCTGCCGTACTCGCTGGTGCTCGCGCCGCTGCTGCTGGTGGGCTCGGACGTGATCGGCCGCGTGATCGCGTCCCCGGGCGAGGTGCAGGTCGGCATCGTCACCGCGGTGATCGGGGTGCCCGTGTTCTGTGCTCTGTGCCGACGGCGGAGGCTGGCCAGCCTGTGAGTGACGACATCATGACCCGGACCTCGACGACCCGGCCCGTCACCGGCAGAGTGCTGCGGACCCGTCGCGAGACCGTCGCCCTGCGGGTGGCACCGCGCACCGTGTTCGTGGGCGCCGCGCTGACGCTCGCTCTGCTCGTCACGATGGCGATCACGTTGACCACGGGTGAGTACGAACTGTCCGTGGCCGAGGTGCTCGCCGCGATCACCGGCCAGGGCGAGGGTGCCGCCGACTTCATCGTCAACACACTGCGCCTGCCCCGGTTGCTCACGGCGCTGTTCGTGGGCGCGGCGCTGGCGGTCAGCGGTGCGATCCTGCAGAGCCTCACCCACAACCCGCTCGGCAGCCCGGACTTCATCGGCTTCACCAACGGCGCGTCCACCGGCGCTTTGATGGTGATCATCGCCGTCGGTGGGAGCATGACGCAGGTCGCGGTCGGCGCGCTGGTCGGCGGCATCGTGACGTCGGTGCTCATCTACGCGTTGTCGTACCGGCGGGGCGTGCAGGGCTATCGCTTCGTGCTCATGGGTGTCGGCATCAACGCCCTGGCCCTGTCGGTGAACTCCTATCTGATCACCAGGGCGGACATCTACGACGCCGTGAGCGCCCAGGCGTGGCTGGTGGGCAGCGTGAACGGCCGCGACTGGGACCATGTCGCCGTCTCCGGCCTGGCGTTGGCGGTCCTGTTGCCGCTGGCTCTCGGGCAAGCCCGCGCGCTGTCGATGCTGGAGCTCGGTGACCACACGGCCACCGCGCTCGGTGTCGGGGTGCAGCGCAGCAGGGCCGTCCTCATCGTGGCGAGCGTGCTGCTGGCGGGGTTCGCCACCGCCGCCGCGGGCCCGATCTGGTTCGTCGCGCTCGCGGCGCCGCAGCTCGCGCGGAGACTGACGCGCTCGCCGAACCCGGGACTGGTCACGTCGGCGCTGATGGGCGGGTTGCTGCTCACCGTGGGTGATTTGGCGATGCAACGACTGTTCCCCGCCGCGCAACTTCCCGTGGGCACGGCCACGGGGTGCCTCGGCGGGCTGTACCTGATGTGGCTGTTGGCGTCCGAGTGGCGCGGGAAGGGCAGGTACGCGTGACTGGGAAAAGCAGCGACGGAAGCGCGAGCAGCAGGCTCCGCGCCGAGGGCCTCACCCTCGCCTACGACGACAGCGTCGTGGCCCGCGACCTCGGGGTCACCGTGCCGGATGGGTCGTTCACCGTGATCGTGGGACCGAACGCGTGCGGCAAGTCAACGCTGCTCAAAGCGCTCGCCCGGATGTTGAAGCCGAGCACGGGCACGGTGTACCTCGACGGGCAGGCCATCACCAGCTACCGCTCGCGCGAGGTGGCGCGGAGACTCGGACTGCTGCCGCAGAGTTCCATCGCCCCCAGCGGCATCACCGTCGGCGACCTGGTGGCCCGGGGCCGGTACCCCCACCAGAAACTGTTGCGGCAATGGTCGTCGGAGGACGAGGCCGTGGTGGTGGAGGCCATGAGCCGCACGGGCGTGGCCGATCTCGCCGACCGTCTCGTCGACGAGCTCTCCGGCGGCCAGCGGCAGCGCGTGTGGTTGGCGATGGTGCTCGCACAACAGACACCCATCCTGTTGCTCGACGAGCCGACCACGTTCCTCGACATCGCCCACCAGATCGAGGTGCTGGAGCTGTGCGCCGACCTCAACGCCGACTCCGGCCACACCCTGGTGGCGGTGCTGCACGACCTGAATCAGGCGTGCCGCTACGCCACGAACCTGATCGTGCTCGCACCGGGTGGGCGCATCGCCGCGCAGGGCGACCCGAGCGAGATCGTCACGGCCGAGTTGATCGCCGACGTGTTCGGGCTGCCCTGTCGGATCATGGACGACCCCGAGACGGGGACGCCGATGATCGTGCCCGCCGCACGGCGCCGTTCGAGTCCGAAGAACTCGAAGGACTCGAACGACGAGAAGGACGAGAAGGACTCAGAGGACCACGGTGCGGTTGCCGTGCACGAGCACGCGCCTCTCTAGGTGCCACCGCAGCCCCCGAGCCAGCGTGACCTTCTCGATGTCGCGGCCCTTGCGCACCATGTCCGACACCGTGTCGCGGTGATCGACGCGGATGACGTCCTGCTCGATGATCGGCCCCGCGTCGAGGTCGGGAGTGACGTAGTGGCAGGTGGCGCCCACGAGCTTCACGCCTCGCGCGTACGCCTGGTGGTAGGGGCGTGCGCCGATGAACGACGGCAGGAAGCTGTGGTGGATGTTGATGGCCCTGCCGGCCCACGCCTCGCACAGTTCGGGCGGCAGGATGCGCATGAACCGGGCGAGTACCACGGCGTGCGGATCGTGCTCGTCGACCAGCTTGGCGATCTGGTCGAACGCGTTCGCGCCGTCACCGTCGAAGGGGACGTGGTGGAACGGGATACCGTGCGCCTGGGTGATGTCGGAAAGCACGTCGTGGTTGCCGATGACGGCGCGCACGTCGGCGTCGAGCTCGCCGGACGCGACTCGGCCCAGCAGGTCGTACAGGCAGTGACCTTCCTTCGACACCAGGATCACCACTCGGGGACGTTGTCCGGTGTCGTCCACGCTCCAGTCGGTCTCCGAACCCAGTGACCGCGCCACGCCGGCGAAGCGGGCTCGCAGCTCGTCGATGTCGAACGGAACGGAGTCGGCCTTCACCGCCTGGCGGGTGAAGAACCAGCCCGTGTCCGGGTCGGTGTGGTAGGCGGCCTCGACGATCCATCCGCCGATCTCGGCGAGGAACGAGGAGATGCGGGAGACGATCCCCTTGCGGTCGGGACAGCCGAAGGTGATGACGTACTGGCGCTCGTGCACGGTAAGACATTCTCCCTGGTCACCGTGGCGTCGTACACGGTGCTCCCGCCGGGAGTGACGAGAGAGACGTCGGACGGCGTGTGTCGGTGAGTGACCGGTTTCAGTGCGCGAGCCACTGCGTCGTGAAATGGGCTTCGAGTTCGAGTAGTCTCGTCACCTGGTCCGCGACGAAACTTTCGATCCTGCCGCCGATGAGGGGAATCCGCACGGCCACCTCGCCGCGCGTGGTTTGCACGCATCCCTCGGCGTTCGATGAGAGCTCGACGTCGGCCGTGATCCGGCCGGGCACGTCGGAAACTCCCACGGTGATCGTCCCGGTGCGGCGGTCGCCCAGGACGGTCCAGACGTGCTCGCGTCGCACGATCAGGTCACCGGAATGGAGGTTTCGCACCAGCGAAGGCAGCTTGTCGGCGGCGATGCCCTGGATCAGCGTGTACCGGGCACCGTGCTCCGTCACCTCATGGCCGCGCAGCTCGGCGTGCGCGCCTCCGATCTGCTCCAGCCGTGCACGCAGGGCCCGCTCGCCGGTCTGGGCGTCGTAGACGTCGGCGACGTCGTGCGCGAACGTGGCACGGTGCTCGATACGGGTGGCCATGCGAGGGACAGTACCGTTTGAAGGCGTGAGCATTGTCGAAACGGTCGGTCGGAAATCGCTGCGTGAGTACACCACTCTGCGGCTCGGTGGGCCCGCGCGGCGGTTCGTCGTGGCCGAGACCGCCGACGACCTCGTCTCTTCCGTGCGGGAGCTCGACGACGCGGGTGAGCCCGTGCTGCTCGTCGGCGGTGGCTCGAACCTCGTCATCGGCGACGACGGCTTCGACGGCACGGTCGTGCGCATCGCCACCACGGGGTGGAGCGACGACTTCCGTACGGCGGCCGCCGGCCAGGACTGGGATGCCTACGTGGCGGCCACGGTGTCGGCGGGACTCGGCGGGGTGGAGTGCCTGTCGGGCATTCCGGGCTGTGCGGGTGCGACGCCCATCCAGAACGTCGGCGCGTACGGGTGTGAGGTCAGCCAGGTCGTCGAATCGATCGAGCTGTACGACCGCCGTGCCCGCGAGGTACGGACGGTCCCGGCCGACGAGCTCGGGTTCGCCTACCGCACCAGCGTGCTCAAGGGCACCGACTCCGGTGTGGTGTTGTCCGTACGGTTCCGCCTGTTCGACGACGGCCTGTCGGTTCCCGTCCGCTACGCCGAGCTGGCCCGCACCCTCGGGGTGGAGATCGGCACCAGGGTGCCCGTGTCCGAAGCGCGGGCCGCGGTGCTCGCCCTGCGGCGAGGCAAGGGCATGGTTCTCGACGCGCAGGACCACGACACGTGGAGTGCGGGCTCGTTCTTCACCAACCCGATCGTGACCGAGGCGGACCTGCCGCGGGTGTTGGAACGGATCGCCGAGGTGGTCGGGGAGGACGCGGCTGTGCCGCGGTATCCCGCCGACGACGGGGTGAAACTGTCGGCGGCGTGGCTCATCGAACGCGCCGGGTTCACCAAGGGACACCCCGGGCCCGGTGGCCGCGTGTCGCTTTCCACCAAGCACACGCTGGCGCTCACCAACCGAGGCGGGGCCACCACCGCCGACCTGCTGGCCCTGGCGAGGCAGGTGCGCGACGGTGTGTACGAGCGGTTCGGGGTCGAACTGCGGCCCGAGCCGCTGCTGGTGAACTGCGCGCTCTAGCAGTGGTGGCCGTCCGGGTCACTCCCGGTGCACTCGACTGCCGCTGTACTGCGCTCTCGGCTTGAGCACGATCTGGTCGAGGTTGACGTGCGAGGGTCGCGTGGCGGCGAAGGCGATCACCTCGGCGACGTCCTCGGCCGTCAGTGGCGTCAACCCCTCGTAGACCTTGGCCGCGCGTTCGGTGTCGCCTTCGAACCGGTTGATCGAGAAGTCGGTCTCCACCATCCCCGGAATGATCTCGGTCAGGCGCAGCGGGTCACCGAGATGTTCCGAACGCAACGTCCGGTGCAGTGCCGACTGGGCGTGCTTGGCGGAGGTGTACCCCGCGCCGCCGTCGTAGGTCTCGTGACCCGCGATGGACGTCACGGTGATGACGTGCCCGTCACCGGAGGCCAGCAGTTTCGGCAGCAACGCCTTGGTGACCCGGAGCGTGCCCAGCACGTTGGCCTCCCACATCCACCGCCAGCGCTCCTCGTCCGCGTGTTCGACGCGGTCGAGGCCCCGCGCACCACCGGCGTTGTTGACCAGCACGTGGCACTCCGGAATCCGCTCGGCGAAAGACGTCACCGACTCGGCGTCGGTCACGTCGAGTCGGTGCGCGGTGCCGGACAGTTCCTCGGCGAGTGGCTGGAGTTTCTCCAGGCGTCGTGCGCCGAGGACGACGTGGAATCCGGCGGCTGCTAGAGCGCGTGCGGTCGCCGCGCCGATACCGGCGCTTGCCCCTGTGATGACTGCCGTTCGGGTGCTCATGTCCCCCGATGCTGCCAGGTAATGTAAACATGCTCGTCGGCGGTGCACGGGCGTGCGGTGACTCGAAAGGACCCGAAAGGGGATTGACGAGGCGGATGAGGTCGGAAGTCGTCGGTGCGTCTGGTGTCCGGTTGGGGGTACGGGTCGACGGCGAACTCGACGCTCCCGCCATCGTGTTCGTCCACGGTTGGGCCCAGTCGGCCCGGGCATGGGATCTTCAGTTCGCCGATCCACGGTTGCGTGAGCGTTTCCGGCTGCTGGCCCTCGATCTGCGTGGGCACGGTGTTTCCGAGACGCCCGAGGAAGACTACGACGATCCCACGGTGTGGGCGGACGATCTCGCCGCGGTGCTCGAGGTGGCCGGGCCGGACGCGGTGGTGGTGGGCTGGTCGTACGGCGGTCTGGTGATCACCGACTATCTGCGGGTCCACGGTACGCGTGGGTTGGCCGGCATCGTGTTCGCCGGTGCGATCACCGAGATCGGCAAAGGTCGTCCCGGGGGCCGGGTGGGCTCCGCGATGTCGGCGGCACTGCCCGACGCGCTCTCCGGCGATCTCGATGTCGCCCTGCCCGCGTTGCGGACGTTGGCCACCGGCATGGCCGCCGGACCTGTCCCCGGACACGTCTCTCAGGCCCTGTTGGGCGCGAGCCTCGCCGTGCCACCGAGGGTGCGCAAAGCGTTGTTCCGCCGTGACGTCGACAGCGCCGACGTGCTCGCCGCCGTCGACGTACCCACGCTCGTGCTGCACGGCACCGAGGACGCCGTCGTGGACGTCTCCGCGGGCGAGTACACGGCCGGGAAGATTGCGGGGGCGGCCACGCGTTGGTGGGAGGGAGTAGGGCATCTGCCGTTCGTCGAGTCCTCCCACGAATTCGGCACCACACTGAGGTGGTTCGCCGAACAGGCCGTCGACGGCGCAGTCGGCCGAGCAGAAAGGTGAAGCGGTGACGAACTCCGGCTACCGGGTGGCCACCTGGCCACGCCGGGTCGCGGTGCTGTCCGTCCACACCTCACCGTTGGAGCAACCGGGCACCAAGGACGCGGGCGGTATGAACGTCTACATCTCGCAGACGGCCGTGGAGATGGCCCGCCGCGGAGTGAGCGTCGAGGTGTTCACGCGCGCCACGTCGTCCGATCAGCCACCGGCGGTGGAACTCGTTCCCGGAGTGCTCGTCCGCCATATCCCCGCGGGCCCGTTCGAACCGCTGGAGCGTGGTGAGCTGCCGTCCCAGCTGTGTGCCTTCACCTCGGGTGTGCTGCGCACGGAGGCGTTCCAGGAGCCGGGTTACTACGACCTCATCCACTCGCACTACTGGTTGTCGGGACAGGTCGGCTGGTTGGCCCGGGATCGCTGGGGAGTGCCGCTGGTCCACACCGCCCACACGTTGGCCAAGGTCAAAAATGCCGCTCTCGCCTCGGGTGACACGCCCGAGCCGCGCACGCGCGTGATCGGTGAGGAACAGGTGGTGGCCGAGGCCGACCGGCTGGTGGTGAACACCGAGGTGGAGGCCGATCAGCTCGTGCGGTTGTACGACGCCGATCCCGATGCCGTGCGCACGGCATCGCCCGGGGTGGATCTGGAACGGTTTCGGCCGGGAAGTCAGGCCGAGGCCAGAGCCGCGCTCGGCATCCCCGCCGACGCGGTGGTGTTCGCGTTCGCGGGGCGTATCCAGCCGTTGAAGGCTCCCGACGTGTTGCTGCGTGCCGCCGCCGCGCTCGTGCGACGTGACCCCGCGCTGCGGCGGCGGCTGGTGGTTCTCGTCGCGGGCGGTCCGTCGGGTACAGGGCTGGAACAGCCCAGGTTGCTGATGGATCTCGCCGCGGGATTGGGTATCGACGACGTCACACGTTTCCTGCCCCCGCAGGGCGGCCGGGACCTGGTGAACGTCTACCGCGCCGCCGACGCTGTGGCGGTGCCGAGCCACAACGAGTCTTTCGGGCTCGTGGCGTTGGAAGCGCAGGCGTGTGGAACACCCGTGGTGGCGGCGCGGGTGGGAGGCCTGCCGGTGGCGGTCGACGACGGGGTGTCGGGTCTGTTGGTTCCCACACACGACACGGAGGACTGGGCCGACGCTCTCGCCCGGGTCGCCCTGCGTACCGGGGTGCGGGCGACGTTGTCGCGCGGCGCGCGGGAACACGCACAGCGGTTCTCCTGGCAGCGCACCACCGACGCGTTGTTGGACATCTACCGGGAGGCCATGAGGGCCTTCCGCGGCACGGCACTGGAGGTGGCGGTGTGAGCGCCGGCAACGGCCGGGAGGAGTTCCATCGCGTCGACGAGGTGATCGCCTCGACGCTGGACGCGTCAGGGTTGGAATACAACCGTCGCCGTGAGGGCGTGTATTTCGTCACTCTGCCCGGAGTGAAGAAACTGCAGACCAACTGTTGGTTCATCGCGCGCGAGCATTCGCTGGCCGTGGAGGCGTTCGTGTGCAGGCGCCCCGACGAGGCGCACGAGGATGTCTACCGATTCCTGTTGCGCCGCAACGCGAAGTTGTACGGGGTGCACTACACCATCGACGCGGTCGGCGACATCTACCTCGCCGGCAGGTTCGGCCTGGACACGGTCACCGAGGCCGAAGTGGACAAGGTGCTCGGCCAGATCCTGGAAGCGGCCGACGGTGACTTCAACACGCTGCTGGAGCTCGGTTTCGCGACGTCGATCCGCAGGGAGTGGGACTGGCGGGTGTCGCGAGGCGAGTCGCTGGCGAACCTGAAGGCGTTCGAGCATCTGGTGCGCCCCGAGACGCCTCACACTCCGGGTTCACTCATGTCCGACTAGACAGGACGGATGTCACACCGGGAACCGGAGCGCGGTTCTGCACGTTGCAGAAGGTGAGAGGTCCGAGAGGACACCGCATCGACACGCGCTGTGTGCTCTGTACCCGTGCTGTGTGTCGCGGGGCGGCTCGAGGGAGGGGGGAGGCGCGAACTCGAGCCGCCCCGCTGACTGTCCCGCCGCATTGGACCCGGTGGCGAGGGGGATGCCAACGGGGCCGGCGGGTCGCAGCTCGGCAGGGGGAAGACGAGCTGCGTCTGTGCCCGCTTTCGGCCGGGGAGTGCGTGGTGACCGACCGAGCGGGTTGTAGTCAACTTGTCAGACTCGGGGCTGTAATCACAAGACTACCCAGTCCCTCGTTCGGGTGAAATTCGCCCCTATCGTTAACGCGCCGCGATTCTCTTAACCGGGACGACACGTTTGTTGACCTCGTGCCAGGGGAGTGGGTGAAGATCAACCTTTCTCTGTGCAACGGTCAGTAGATTTTTCGGAGCGTGAGCGCGGGGCCGCCCACCCGAACGGCCGCATGGCAGGCTTGGAGCATGGCCGAACTTGGAACCCTGGTGCTGCTGCGACACGGGCAGAGCACGTGGAATGCGGAGAACCTGTTCACCGGCTGGGTCGACGTCCCGCTGTCCGAACAAGGGGAGACCGAAGCCCGGCGCGGCGGTGAGTTGCTCGTCGAGGCGGGCCTGCTGCCCGACGTCGTCCACACGTCTCTGCTGCGGCGCGCTATCTCGACGGCGAACATCGCCCTCGACGTCGCCGACCGCCATTGGATCGACGTGCGGCGCGACTGGCGGCTCAACGAGCGTCACTACGGTGCCCTGCAGGGCAAGAACAAGAAGGAGACGCTGGAGCAGTTCGGCGAGGAACAGTTCATGCTGTGGCGCCGTTCCTACGACACTCCGCCGCCGCCCATCGAGCCCGGCAGCGAGTACAGCCAGGACGGCGACGCGCGCTACGCCGGACTCGGCGACAGGATGCCGGCCACCGAATGCCTCAAGGACGTGGTGGAACGGCTGCTGCCGTACTGGGAGTCCGCCATCGTCCCCGACCTGCGGGCCGGGAAGACGGTGCTGATCGCGGCGCACGGCAACTCGCTGCGGGCGTTGGTCAAGCAGCTCGACGGCATCTCCGACGACGACATCGCAGGACTCAACATCCCCACCGGTATCCCCCTGCGTTACGACCTCGACGAGACCCTCAAGCCCACCAACCCCGGCGGTACCTACCTCGACCCCGAGGAGGCGAAGAAGGCCGCCGCGGCCGTGGCGAGCCAAGGGCGTTGAGCCGAGCGCCGAGTCGTGTCGAGGACCGTGGACGGACGGGCGTCGTCCGGGCCGTCCACGGCCATTCGGTGAACGGTCGGTGACACGACGGCTAACAAGTGCCGTGAAGGTGTCACGACCATCACGAGAAGGCTTCCAAGACTAGGCTTTTCGGCTGTTTTCGTGTCTACGATGCGAGCGTGACGGCGCCCGCTTCGTTCGCGCTGGCCCTTGCCGCTTCAGTGGTCGGCCTGCTCGTCGGCTTCCTCATCGGCCGGTTCCGACTCACCTACAACCGCATGCGCCCGCAAGGACCTACGACAGCTCAGTTACTGGAACGGTTCGTCCGCTCGTCCAACAGCGGCGTTCTGATGCTCAACCGGTTCGGCGACCTGGTGCTTCACAACCACCGCGCCGAGGATCTCGGTCTCGTCCGGAACAACCGGGTCGACGTGCGAGCGCGTAAGGCAGCCGAGCAGGTCGCGGACAGTGAAGTGCCCACCGAGATCGATCTGTCCCCGCTGGCCGTGCGCAGGCGGGGGCCCGAGGCCGTGCTCGGCGAAGTGAGACCGCTCGGGGACGGTTTCACCGTGGTGGAGGCCGCCGACCATTCGGACGCCGTGCGGTTGGAGGCCACGCGGCGGGATTTCGTGGCCAACGTCAGTCACGAGTTGAAGACCCCGGTCGGAGCCATCGCGGTGCTCGCCGAAGCGGTGCTCGACGCGGCCGACGACGCCGACGAGGTCCGCCGGTTCGGCGAGAAGATCCTGCGCGAGTCCACCAGGCTGGGCAAGCTCGTGACCGAACTGATCGCGCTGTCGCGGCTACAGGGCGCCGAGAAGCTGCCCGAGCTCACCGTCGTGGACATCGACACGGTGGTGGACGAGGCGTTGGGACGTACGCGACTCGCCGCCGAGTCGGCCGGCATCGACATCACCACCGACAGCGCCAGCGGTCTTGCCGTGGAAGGCGACCGCACCTTGTTGGTCACCGCGCTGTCGAACCTGTTGGACAACGCTGTGGCGTATTCCCCGGCGGGCTCGCCCGTGTCGATCAGCCGAAAGCTGGTGGACGGCTATGTCGAGGTCGCCGTCACCGACAGGGGGATCGGCATCGCCGAGGCCGACCAGCAGCGCGTGTTCGAGCGTTTCTACCGTTCCGACAAGGCGCGTTCCCGTGCCACGGGCGGCACCGGCCTCGGGCTGGCCATCGTCAAGCACGTCGCCGCCAACCACGGCGGGGAGGTGCGGTTGTGGAGCAGCCCGGGCGTGGGCTCCACGTTCACACTGCGCGTCCCCGTTCACCCGGAGGCCACGGACGTACGGGAACAGGTCCCGTCCGCCCCGGTGGCCATGTCCGCCCCGGCGGCCACGTCCGTCCCGGCGGCCATGCCCGCCCCGGCCGTTCCGCCCGAGCCGAACAGGCGGGTCGAGCAGGCCGTGCACGCGGTCCCACAGAAAAGCACCGGAGGAGGAGAAGCGTCGTGACGAGGGTGCTGATCGTCGAGGACGAGGAGTCGTTCGCCGACCCGCTGGCCTTCCTGCTGCGGAAGGAGGGATTCACGGCGGCGGTCGCCACCGACGGACAGCAGGCTCTCGAGGAGTTCGACCGCAACGGCGCCGACATCGTCCTGCTCGATCTCATGCTGCCCGGGATGAGCGGCACCGACGTGTGCCGGGAGTTGCGCCAGCGCTCCAGCGTGCCGGTGATCATGGTGACGGCGCGGGACAGCGAGATCGACAAGGTGGTGGGCCTCGAGCTGGGAGCCGACGACTACGTCACCAAGCCGTATTCGGCGCGCGAGCTCATCGCCAGGGTGCGGGCCGTGTTGCGCAGAGGCGGGGAGGCGGGCGATGCCCAGCAGGAGCAGCCCGTGCTGACCGGTGGCCCCGTGCGTATGGACGTCGATCGGCACGTGGTGACGGTGAACGGCGAAGAGGTGTCGCTGCCGCTGAAGGAGTTCGACCTTTTGGAGTATCTCCTTCGTAACGCCGGACGAGTGCTGACCCGCAACCAGCTCATCGACCGGGTGTGGGGAGCCGACTACGTCGGAGACACCAAGACGCTGGATGTGCACGTCAAACGGCTGCGGTCGAAGATCGAGCCGGAGCCCGGTTCGCCCCGCTACCTGGTCACCGTGCGCGGCCTCGGCTATAAGTTCGAGCCCTGAACGAGGCGTCGTTCGCCGCAGTACGGCGACCGCCGAACGTCCGACCGCCTAGGTCACAGCGGGATCACGTGGGCGGACGGTACCGTAGGGCTTTGTGCGCCTAGGGGTACTCGACGTCGGGTCGAACACCGTCCACCTGTTGGTGGTGGACGCCCATCGTGGTGCCCGCCCGATGCCGATGCACTCCGAGAAGGCGGTGCTGAGGATCATCGAGCGGATAGGTGTCGACGGCGAGCTGGACAAGAAGGTGGTCGACGAGCTGGTGCTCGCGGTCGCCCAGGCTCGTGACTCGGCTCAGCGGCTGGGTTGCGAGGAGCTCCTGGCGTTCGCGACCTCGGCGATCAGGGACGCCGACAACGCCGACGCGGTGTTGGCGCGGATCGCCGACGAGACCGGCATCGAGCTTCGCGTGCTGACCGGTGAGCAGGAAGCCAGGTTGACGTTTCTGGCGGTGCGCCGCTGGTTCGGCTGGTCGGCGGGCAGACTGCTGGTGCTGGACATCGGTGGTGGCTCGCTGGAGGTCGCCATGGGGGCCGACGAGGAGCCCGAACTGGCCGAGTCGTTGCCGGTGGGGGCGGGGCGCATCACCCGGACCCGGTTCGCCAACGACCCGCCGACCCGGGCGGAAGTGGTTTCGACGACCGCGTGGTTGGACGACCGGCTCGGTGAGTTGGCCGACCATGTCTCCGCAGTGGGCGTGCCGGACAGGGTCGTGGGGACCTCCAAGACTCTTCGGTCCCTGGCGCGGTTGACCGGGGCGGCACCGTCGTCGGCGGGTCCTCATGTCCGTCGGGTGCTCAACCACACCGGGCTGCGCCAGCTCATCGCTTTCATCTCCCGTATGTCGTCAGACGACCTGGCGCAGCTGGAGGGCGTGAGCGTCAGCAGGGCCCACCAGCTCGTCGCGGGTGCTCTTGTGGCGGAAAGCACGATGCGGGTGCTGTCTTTGGATTCCCTGGAAATCTGCCCCTGGGCACTCCGGGAGGGTGTCATTCTGCAACGGTTGGACCACTCCGACGGCGCAGACCGGACCGCGCTGTTGACCGGCTGGAGGCGGGGCGCATGATGCCTGGGTTCAGACTGGACGTAACGAGCAGGCGACGGGCACGGTGGAAGGGATGACTCGAGACAGCGGCGGCGAGCGGGCACAGAAGACTGTGGCCGAGCTTCTCGCCGAGCATGGCGGACAGGTCGGTGGCACACCACGCCGCCGGCGGCGTCGCGCTGCCGAGGACGGCGACGCATCCGGTGGTCGTCAGCCCGGGATCGCCGACACGGCTCCGCAGGCGATCATCGATCGGGTCCGTGCTGAGGCGCCGCCTCCCGGGCCGACCTCACGTGGTGGTGGCCCCGCGAACGGGCGTTCCCAGGCAGGCGAGGAACCTCGTCGTGGCCGTGTCGGCCAGCCGCGTACGGGACCGCAGAAGTTGCCGCCCCGGCCGCCGCAGGGCTCGGGTTCTTATCCCGCTCCCGGCGGTGAGGACGCCGGGCGGCCGCCGTTGCCGCCCCGTGGCCGCGGTGCCAGGCAGCAGGGCGCGCAGCCCGCGTCCCCACCGACGTCCCCACCGACGCAGTCGAGTCTTCCTCCCAGCAGCACCCACAGCACCGGGTACGGCAAGCCGGTGGCCAACGGTTTCCGGCCGCCACAGCAGCCACAGCCGCCACAGCAGCCGCCGCAGAACACCGGGTCCAGCCCGATGCCGCCCGGTGGGGGTGCCGTGTCGGGAGGTGCGGGTCCGCAGCCGGGGGGTCCCGGCGCGCAGAAACCGAACCAGGCGCAGCAGGGGCCGCCGCGTGACGTGGCGGACCGGATGAACGCCACCCGCCGAGTGCCCGCACCGGTGCCGCCGCCCACGAAGGCACCCGCGCAGGAGGGGACGTTGGCGGCACGGCTCGACGGTCTCGACGACACCGACGAGCCGGACACCCAGCAGCCCGCCCAGTCGTCGACGCCGCAGCAGGGCGGTCCGACGCCGCGTTCCGGCGCGTTTCCGATGCCGTCGCGCAGGCGCAGGCCGCCGAGGACGGCGCCCGCGCCGCCGCCGGAGCCCAGCACCGAGCAGTTTCCGGCCGTGGCGGAGAACGACGCCGAGAAGACGGCGCTGGCCGAGCCGGTGCATCCCGACGAGCCGCCCGCGGGATTGTCGAGCTGGCCGGGCGGACGCGGTGGCGACGGTAAGACCGGCCGACCCACGGACTCGCCCGAGTCGGCGAACGAGGCCACACAGGTCGGTGTCGCTGCCGTCCTGGAGTCCGATTCCGACGATGACGACGGCGCGGACACGGGCTACTACGTGCCCGACTTCGACGACGACGAGGACGATTTCGACGGTCCGAGTAACCGGACCGGTGTGCTCAGCGACGATCCGCTCGGCGAGGACGATGACGATTCGCTTGGCGACTACGGCACGCGGTACGCGGCCTACGGCGACGATCTGTACGCCGATTCGTACGCCGACGACTACGACTACGGTGACGCCGACTCCGACGAGCGCGCCGACGATTCCGAGGACGGCGAGGGCGGTGAGAACGACGAGAACGACGACGAGCCCGCGCCCAGGAAACGCAGGTTCGGCAGAGCACGCAAGGCCGACACCGCCGACGCCGCCGATACGTCCGACGCCGCCGAGGATGACGCCGACGACGTGGACGGTTCGCCGGCCAAGCAATGGCTCGTGCTTGCCGGACAGCTCGCACTCGGCGTGGCCGGTGGCGCCGGTGTGTGGCTGGGCTTCAACTGGCTGTGGGGCAGGTTGCCCGCCGCCGCGTTGATCGCGGCGTTGGTGGTCACCGTCGGGCTCGTGTGGGTGGTGCGCAAGGTGCGAAGGGCGGAGGACACCCAGACCACCGTGCTCGCACTGCTCGTCGGATTGGTGGTCACCGTGTCGCCCGCGGCGTTGTTGCTGGTGTCCCGGTAGAGAGCATGTTCTGACGTGGCGAGTCCGGAGATCGCGGTTACGCTTTCCACGGCCTCGGTGTGGCCGCTGAGAGCGAAGAGCGCCTTCGAACTGGCCGCGGACCTCGGCTACGACGGGGTCGAGGTGATGGTGTGGGTCGACCCCGACAGCCAGGACGTGGGCGCGCTGCGGCAGTACAGCAAGTCCACCGGCGTTCCCGTGCTGTCGGTGCACTCGCCCTCGCTGCTCATCACACAGCGGGTGTGGTCGCCGGATCCCGTGGTGCGCCTGCGGCGTTCGGTGGAAGCCGCGCTGGAGTTGGAGGCCCGCACCGTGGTCGTGCACCCGCCGTTCCGTTGGCAGCGCCGCTACGGCGCGGCCTTCGCCGACCTCGTGACCGAGCTGGAACAGGAGAGCGGGGTGGCCATCGCGGTGGAGAATATGTTCACGGTGCGTCCGCCCGGTAGTGGCCGCAACGTGCGGGTGTCGGCGTTCCGGCCGTCCATCGACCCGACCGATGTCGGTTACGCGCACTACACGCTCGATCTGTCGCACACGGCCGCCGAGGGCATGGACGCGTTGGCGCTTGCCGACCGGATGGGGTCCGGTCTGTCGCACGTGCACCTGGCCGACGGCACGGGAGCCCCCAAGGACGAGCATCTGGTGCCCGGCCGCGGCAACCAGCCGTGTGCCGAACTGTTGGAGCGGCTGGTGAAGCAGGGCTACGAAGGCAGCGTGGTGTTGGAGGTCAACACGCGAGCGGCCAAGTACCCCGCCCGCCGGGTGGCCGATCTCGCCGAGGCGTTGTTGTTCGCCCGCCTTCATCTCGGCCAGTGACCGGGCGGCCCTCGGCCGAACCGGGGAAAATATGATCATCGGGCGGGTTGGCACCACTTTTCGGCTCCAGACCCGTAGAGTTTGCGTTGTGGAGCCGCTGCGATCGTTGATCCTCGCCGCCGCCGACAACGACGTGATCCGGCGGGTGGTCGCCACAGCGCCGGGTAGTCGACAGATCGTCGCACGTTTCGTCGCGGGTGACACCGTCGCGGACGCGTTGAGGGTGGTCCAGACCCTTGCTGCCGACGGCAGGCACGCCACATTGGACTATCTGGGCGAGTACACAAGCGATCCCGAGTTGGCCGAACGGACGGTTGGTACCTACCTGCGGTTGTTGGACGAGTTGGCCGCGCGCAAGCTGGCCGAGCACGCCGAGGTGAGTGTGAAACTGTCCGCACTGACGGTGAACGGCGACGAGGTGCTGGCTTCCCGCAACCTCGGCCGGATCTGCGAAGCCGCCGCCGACTGCGGCACCACCGTGACCGTCGACATGGAGGACCACACCACCACCGACATGACGTTACGGGTGGTCGAGAAGGCACGCCGCAACCGGCCGTGGGTGGGGGCCGTGGTGCAGTCGTACCTCCGTCGCACCGAGTCGGACGTCGCCGCGCTGGCGTACGAGGGGTCGAGGGTCCGACTGTGCAAGGGGGCCTACGCCGAGCCCGCCGCGGTCGCGTTCGTCGACGACCACGAGGTCGACCTCAGCTACGTGCGGTGCGCCAACGCCTTGCTGGAAGGGGGTGCCTACGCCATGTTCGCAACGCACGATCCCCGACTGGTGAACGTGTTGCGGCAGCGGACCCGTTGGTACGGCAGGCAACGAGGCAGCTACGAGTACCAGATGCTGTACGGAATCCGGCCGGACGAACAGCGTCGGCTGGCCGCGGAAGGGGAGACCGTGCGCGTGTATGTGCCGTTCGGGGAGCAGTGGTACGGCTATCTGATGCGGCGGCTCGCGGAGCGTCCCGCGAACCTGGCGTTGTTCCTCCGAGCCTTGGTCAGCCGTTCGTGAACTCGATCGACTCGGAGCCGGTGTCGCTCGCCGCCGCCTGTGACGTGCGTTCGTTGGGGGATGGCACGTTCACCGCCGATCTGCGGCAGGAGTGGTCGATCGACAAGCACCCGCACGGCGGGTTTCTGTTGGCGCTGTTGGCGAAGGCCGCGATCAGGGCACTGTCCGAGGCGGGTGAACCGCCCGTGGACCCACTCGCGGTGAGCGCCGAATTCTTGTACGCTCCCGCTCTCGGCCCGGTGTTGTTGCGCACCGACATCCGCAAGATCGGTAGGCGGGTCACCGTGGTGGCGGTCAGCCTGGAACAGCGGGGACGCAGTTGCGTGGAGGCGCGCGTGACAGCGGGCAGACTGCCTCTGAGGCCCCCCGCGTGGAACGACGTTCCCGCATTGCCCGCCGAACCACCCCCGAACGCGGTGATGTTGTCGGGCAGGACCTCCGAAGGTCTGTTCCACCTCGCCCGGGGTTGCGATGTGAGAGTGGACCCGGCCACGGCCGGCTATCTCGTCGGACGCAAGGACGACCCGCCGCGACTGCGGCTGTGGGCCCGGCCTCGACGCGGCGACATCGACCCGTACTTCGCGTTGCTGGCCGGTGATCTCAACCCTCCTGTGGTGTTTAACCTCGGCCGAACGGGCTGGGCGCCGACGGTCCAACTCACCGCTTTGCTGCGGGCCCGACCACACCCGGGGTGGTTGCGTATCCAGGTCGACTCCCGAGTGGTCCAGGAAGGCTGGTTCGACTCCGACGCGATCGTGGTCGACAGCCAGGGCCGCATCGTGTGTCAGGCCAGGCAGTTGGCGTTGTCGCCCCTGCCGTGACAGCCGGCCGGGCCCGTGCGGCCGGTGCGCGGGCCCGGGAAAACACGGCTTACTGTTGCGGGTATGGGAACCATCGCGGTACTGGGTGCGGGCAAGATCGGTGAGGCGCTGCTGTCGGGACTGTTGAACGGGGGCCGTTCCGCGGAGGACCTGCTGTTCACCGAACGCCATCCCGAGAGGGCGGCGGAACTGGAGTCGCGTTACGGCATCACGAACGTGACCCTGGAGGAGGCCGCGGCCCGGGCCGAGCTGCTCGTATTCGCGGTCAAACCGCAGGACATCGACCCCGTGCTCGCCGAACTCGCGCCCATCCTGCGGCCGTCCTCGCTCGTGGTCTCCCTGTGCGCCGGGTTGCCCACGTCGCTGTTCGAACGACGGCTGCCCGCGAACACACCCGTGGTGCGGGTGATGCCCAACACCCCGATGCTCGTCGGTGAGGCCATGAGCGCCGTGTCACCCGGCAGCCACGCCACCCGAGAACACGTGCGGATCGTCACCGAACTGTTGAGCTGTGTCGGCAAGGTCGTCGAGGTGCCGGAATCGCAGCAGGACGCGGTCACCGCGCTGTCGGGTTCGGGACCGGCCTACTTCTTCTACCTCGTCGAGGCGATGATCGACGCGGGCATTCTGTTGGGCCTGCCCAGGGCGGTGGCCGAAAAACTCATCGTCCAGTCCGCCGTCGGCGCGGCCAAGATGCTCGACGAGGGCACGGGCCATCCCGTTCTGCTGAGGGAAGCGGTGACCTCGCCCGCGGGCACCACCATCAACGCCATCCGCGAACTGGAGAACCACGGTGTGCGCGCGGCGTTGCTGGCGGCCATCGAGGCGGCCCGGGACCGGTCGGTCGAACTCGGCCGGGCCCAGCAGGACTGATTTCGAGGGCGGTTTCGGCGCTCACTTCGCTACTCACACGGTCGGTGACTTGCGGTGTTGCCTCCGTCCGGGTGTCCTGTTTCCCCTCGACAGGCGTCGCACCAGCCCCGTTGGTCCCGCTACCCTCGACAGAAGCACGCGCGTGTCGGTACCGCTCGGTGGGGAAGTCGAGCGGCACGGCGCGTGGCAAGGGACACGGTGAACTGTTATGCCGCCGAATGAGCAAGAGGACAGGCCGGAAACCCGACACGTCCAGTTTCTGACGGTCGCCGAGGTGGCCACGCTGATGCGGGTCTCCAAGATGACCGTCTACCGACTCGTACATTCCGGAGAGCTGCCCGCCGTACGCGTCGGCAAGTCGTTCCGGGTGCCCGAGAAGGCCGTCCACGGGTACCTCGACAACGCCTACTTCGATGCGGGATAGCACTTCGAGGTAGGAGGGCCGCGCAGCCACGCCGAAGTGCCCGAGTAACCTGGAAGGTCGTTTGAGACCGACCGTTAGGAGCGTGGCGTGGGCTCGGTAATCAAGAAGCGCCGTAAGCGCATGTCCAAGAAGAAACACCGCAAGATGCTTCGCCGCACGCGAGTGCAGCGTCGCAAGCAGGGTAAGTGAGGCCGCAGGCCCGCGGGTGTCGGCACGGCCGCGACGAAGCGATCGTCGAAGAGGCCGGGCGCATGCGCCGGATCGACCCCGGCGCCTCTGTGTCGGGGTAGCATCCGCCCTGGCCAGCACTGTCCGGGGTCGCGACCGCGCCTGTCACACGGGGGTCTGATGCCGTCGAACATCGTCCTGGTCACCGGAGTCTCCGGTGAGCTGGGCGGACGGTTGTTGTCGAGGTTGGGCGCCTGTCCCGGCTTCGACCGGATCGTCGGCGTGGACACCTCGCCTCCGAGCAGAGGTGTGTTACGTCAACTCGGCCGACTCGGTCGGGTCGAGTTCGTCCGGGCCGACATCCGCAACCCCCTGTTAGCCAAGATCATGACATCCGCGAAGGTGGACACGGTGGTCCACGCCGGTCCCATGTGCCACCCCGCGGGCTCCGGCGGAGATTCCTCCGCCAAGGAAACCAACGTCATCGGCACGATGCGGCTGCTGGCGGCATGCCAGAACTCGCCGTACGTCCGAAAACTCGTCGTGGCCTCGACCACGGCGGTCTACGGGGCCTCACCGCGTTCGCAGGCCGTATTCACCGAGGACGCGGAACTCATCCCCACCGTGGCGTCCGGCTACTCGAAGGACGCCGTCGAACTGGAAGGCTACGTGCGCGGCTTCGCGCGTCGCCGCCTCGACGTCGAAGTGACCACGCTGCGATTCGCCGACATCGTGGCTCCCGACTTCGACACCGTTTTCTCCCGGTACTTCTCACTGCCGCTCGTCCCGACCGTGCTCGGATTCGACTCGCGGTTGCAGTTTCTGCACGCCGAGGACGCGCTCGCCGTGCTCGAACGGGCCACGACCGAAGAGAAGCCGGGCGTGTTCAACGTCGCGGGCGACGGTGTGCTCACGCTGTCCCAAGCGATCAGGCGAGCCGGGCGGGCGCCACTACCCCTTCCTCGCCTCGCCATGTCACCCGTCGGCAAAGTGCTCCGCAACGCGCGCACCGTGAACGTCTCGGCCGACCTCGTGCGGCTACTGAACTTCGGCCGTGTCGTGGACACGACGAGACTGACCCGTGAGTTCGGGTACTCGCCTCGGTGGACGACTCGACAGGCGTTCGACGAGGCCGTGAGAGCGACCACGTCTTTGAGGGGGAGGTTGCGACAGTGAAGCCGCAAGGTGCGGCCCGGGTGGTGCCGCTGCCCTCGGCGGGTTCGCGCGGCGAACCGAACACAGGAGCGAATGTGGTGCCGTTTCCCGGCCGCGTCGGCCCCCAACGAAGCACCGGTCCGTCGAGCCTCACCGATTTCGTGCGCCGCCGGATCACCGGCGACTACCGGGTCGACGAGTTCGGATTCGACCCTGAGCTCACCGAAACCGTGTTGTTCCCGCTGCTGCGTCCGCTCTACGACCACTGGTTCCGTGTCAGCACCCACGGCCTCGACAACATCCCCGCCGAAGGCGGCGCACTGTTGGTGTCGAACCACTCCGGCGTGCTGCCGCTCGACGCCGTGATGACCGCGCTCGCCATCCACGACGAACACCCCGCCCAACGGTTCCTGCGCATGCTCGGCGCCGACCTCGTGTTCGACACCCCCGTGCTCGGATCGCTGGCGCGTAAGACGGGCCAGACATTGGCATGCCACCCCGACGCCGAGCGCCTGTTGTGTGACGGCGAGCTGGTGGGAGTGTGGCCGGAAGGGTTCAAAGGCGTCGGCAAGTCGTTCTCGGCACGGTACAAGCTCCAACGCTTCGGACGCGGGGGGTTCGTGTCGGCGGCCCTGCGGACCGGAGTGCCGATTATCCCGTGCGCCGTCGTGGGGGCCGAGGAGATCTACCCCAAGATCGGCGACATCCGACCGTTGGCCCGGCTACTGCGACTGCCCTATTTCCCCGTCACACCGTTTTTTCCGCTGCTGGGGCCACTGGGGACGATCCCACTGCCGACGAAATGGCACATCGAGTTCGGTGAGCCGATCCGCACCGACGACTACGCCGCCGACGCCGCCGACGACCAGCTGCTGGTGCTGACCCTCACCGACCGCATCCGCGAGAGCATCCAGACCCTGCTGTACCGCAGGCTGTCCCAGCGCCGAGGTGTGTTCACCGGCTGAACGGCGACACACCGACGCCGTGTCCGCAGCCTGCGGACACGACTGGGGAGGGGTCAGGCGACGCGTTTGCGGTGGGCCAGGCCCGCGGCCACGGCGCCCGCCACGGCACCCGCTCCCAATACCGAGGGCACGCCGATCTTGGCGGCCTTGCGGCCGGTGCGGAAGTCGCGGATCTCCCAGCCCCGGGCGCGGGCGGCCTCCCGCAGCCCCGCGTCGGGGTTGACGGCCACGGCCGTGCCCACCACCGACAGCATCGGAACGTCGTTCTGGGAGTCGGAGTAGGCCGTGCAGCGACGCAGGTCGAGACCCTCGCGCGCGGCGAGTGCCCGCACGGCGTGCGCCTTGGCCCGGCCGTGCAGCAGATCGCCGACGAGCCTGCCCGTGTACACGCCGTCCACGCTCTCGGCGACGGTGCCGAGTGCTCCGGTCAGGCCCAACCTGCGCGCGATGATCGCCGCGAGTTCCACGGGCGTGGCGGTCACCAGCCACACCCGCTGTCCCGCGTCGAGGTGCATCTGGGCGAGTGCACGGGTGCCCGCCCAGATCTTGTCGGCCATCAGCTCGTCGTAGATCTCCTCGCCGATGGCCACCATCTCCTCGACGGTGCGGCCTGCCACGAAGGACAGCGCCTGCTCCCGGCTGGACTGCATGCCCTGGTGGTTCTCCCTGCCACCGACGCGGAACTTGACCTGTTGCCAGGCGAACCCGGCCAGGTCGGAGGTGCTGAAGTATTTGCGGGCGGCCAGTCCTCTGGCGAAGTGGAAGATGGACGCGCCCATCATCATCGTGTTGTCGACGTCGAAGAACGCCGCTGCCGTGAGGTCTTGGGGAACGGACGGGGGTTTGGCAGCTTCGTGTGGCTCCGGTTCGGCATCCGGTTCGGTCTCCGCCTCGGCCGTCGCGAGCGAAGCGGCTTCCATCGCGACGGCGGCGTCGGCCGAAGCCTCGCCCGCGAGTGCCGCGAGTCGCTCGCGTTCCCGTCTCTTACCGCGCCCCCACCATCGAGACACGCACACCGCCTCCATACGTAGGTTGCCTCCGGCGCCTTGTCACAGAGTAACGAGAGACGGGCGTGCACCGGAGGGCTATCCGATCGTTACGGTGGGCAATCCCGGTAGCAGCGGAGCGATGCTGACCAGGGCGGGTTCCTCCGGCGGTGAGTCGGGCATGTGGGCCTGTGTGGGGGCCGGGACGGGGGCGGACACGGCGGGTGGCGGTGCCACGTCGGCAGGGTGTATGGACCCTTCGGGTCGTTCGGGGTCGGTGAGTTCCCGTGTCGTGTGGGGCAGGTCCACGACTGTGACCTGTGGCGGTTCCGGGGCCGGTGGCACGCCGTGTCGAGTGTGTTCGGTCCGCTCTTTGCGTTCCGTTCGGGTCGGTGGTCCCTGGGTGCGCGGCTCCTCGATGTGGGGAGAGAGGGAAGGCGGGGCGGCACACCTCCCTGTGGCGGGTAGGGAGCCGAGGTCGTCGGTGCGTGTCGAGGTGATCTCGTAGCAGTCCATGCGTTCGGACAGCGCCGTGGTGCGGTGTTCGATGCGGCGTAGGAGCGTGTCGAGGTCGTCGTTCACGGTGGCGGGCAGGGCATGGTCGAGTTCACCGAGTCGAGAGGATTCCCGCTGAGCCCAAGAGGACAACACGGAGAGTAGTTTTCCGTCGGATCGGGTGGCCAGTGCGGTGAGGCGGGAGGTGCCTTCGGTGGCGTGTTCCGTGAACTCTCGCAGGGCGAGGTGGTAGTCGGCGTCGTGGGCTCCGTGTCGGCCTAGCGTGGTCATCTCGTCGAGGCGGCGGGAGGCGTAGGACAGTCTTCGGACGGCATCGTCCTCCGCGTCGAAGGTCAGTCCGAGCGTGACGGTCTCCTGGGCGAGTTTGAGGTGGTAGAGCGGTTCGCCGGGGAGGGCGTCCTGCGCCAGCGATGTTCCCCAACCGGTCAGCGCGAGAAGCACGGAGAGCACGGAGAACGCGATGGCTGGCACGGATGCCGTCCGAGTCCGGGTCCGAGGTCGAGCCCGGGAAGGCTGGGCCGAGGCGGTGAGGCGTTGGGCGATGCGTTCGCGGGACCGGTCGTCGACCGTGACGGAGTCACCGAGTTTGCGCAGTGCCGCGACGACGGCGAGTTCGGCGTCGAAGGAGTCCGAGTCGACCCCGGAGTCGACGGCGCGGGCGAACCGTTCGTCGTCACGTCTGTGGGTGCGGAACCATGCCGCTCGGCTCACCGCCTCCGCCTCCACAACCGTTCGTCGACCTCGTCGCAACGAGCAACGAGCCACGGCCCGCTGTGGTTACGCGGCGGGCTTTCAGCGCAGGCCGTGGGGCAGCAGTTTGGCGAGGCGGCGCACGGCGCGGTGCTGCAGGGCTTTCACGGCGCCTTCGTTGCGCTGCATGATCGCGGCCGTTTCGGCCACCGAGTGGCCCTGGATGAACCGGAGGATGATGCATTCGCGCTGGTCATCACCCAGGTCGGCGATGCAGCGCAGCAGTTCGTCGCTGGTGGTCCTGCTGATGACCTCCTGTTCGGGCCCGGGGGCCGAGTTGGCGCGGGTGTCGCGTGCGCCGGGGTCGCTGACCTCGTCGGTGACGATCTCGAGTCGGAACCGACTGGACTTGACGTGGTCCAGCACGAGGTTGCGGGCGATGGTGGTGAACCAGGCGCCCACGTCGCGGCCTTGGTAGGAGATCGATGTGATGCGGCGCAGGGCGCGCAGGAACGTCTCGCTGGTGACGTCCTCGGCGAGGTGTCGGTCGCCGACGCGGAGGAGCACGTAACGGAAGACGTTGTCGACGTGCCGGTGGTAGAGCGTGGCGAAGGCGGTGGTGTCGCCGTGTTGTGCGGCGTGGACGAGTTCCCAGTTCTCGGCCACGGCCGAGTCGGTGGGTTCGGTGGTGTCGGTCGTGGTGTTCCGGGCGTCGTGGTCGGGCCGTGCTTTCGACAGCCGTACCGATTTCAGTCTCGCGGGCGCTGGACCAGCCGCAACAGCGATCGGCATGCTCACGTGTCGCACCTCCTCCGGGCCCTTTCCCGGCTTTGCGTGATCATCGCCACTACGTCGCCCGATGGAGCATACGTGTTGTTACCGCGAAGTAGGTAGTGGTGTG
>NZ_DAHVQP010000021.1:0-19470 GCF_027317685.1 Saccharomonospora sp. | reverse complement strand
GACACCACTTTCGGTCTAAGCTGGCGCGGCTGATTGGCCGAAAGTCCCGGTGCCGGTCGGGGGGCACGACCGACTCCAGGGAGGTAGTGACGTGGCTGCCGTCGGCTTTACTCAGGCCGTCCGATCCACACCTGCCGGCTCTTTGCCGGCAAGCATGGTCCCGCACCCGCGGGAGGAACTGTTCTCAGTGCTGGTGGTCGACGACCACCCACTGCTAAGGGAGGCGATTGCCGCACGACTTGCGCAAATGGGCGCGGGCACGGTCCACGAGGCCGCGACCGTAGCCGAGGCCAGAGCGAGAGCGGCCGCGACCGGGCCGTGCGACCTCGCGATTCTCGATCTGGGACTGCCGGACGGCAGCGGAATCGAGCTCGTCACGGAGCTGCGCAGCAACGGGTGGCTTCGTGTCGTGGTACTGGCATCCTCCGATGACCCGTACGCTGTCCGCGCGGCTTTCCAAGCGGGCGCACAAGCGTATTTGTTGAAGTCCGCGTCGCCGGTGGTCGTCACCGACGGCGTGAGGCGGGTTCTGGAGGGCGGTGTCTACGCCGATCCCAGCGTGGCGCCCGTCCTGGCCACAGGGACACGAGTGGCAGGTACCGACAACACACCCCGCGAGCTGTCCGCTCGCGAGGTGGAGGTCCTTCAGCTCGTGGCCGACGGCCAGTCGAACAAGGAAATCGGTGAGGAGCTCAGTCTGTCCGCGTTGACGGTGAAGTCTCACCTGTCGCGGATCGGGCGCAAGCTCGGCACCGGCGACCGAGCGCAGATGGTGGCACTGGCCATGCGCGCGGGCGTCATCCGCTAGAGCACGAACAGTTCCCTACGGGGCGGGTGGGCCAGGCGCGGTAGACCCGTCCCGTAGGGTTCACTGTCGTGGACAACGCAGATCACAGCTCCGGCACGCCGGGGGACTCTGCGCCGCTTCCGCTGACCGAACCTGCGGAAGGCACCCCTGACGTCATCGCCGACCCCGAAACGTTGTGGGTGGCATGCGAACAACTGGCCGGGGGCAGCGGCGCCCTCGCCGTGGACACAGAGCGCGCTTCCGGATACCGCTACTGGCCGAAGGCGTACCTCATCCAGGTCCGGCGCGACGGCGCCGGCACGTTCTTGATCGATCCCATTCCGCTACGCGATCACCTCGAACCTTTGGCCGAGGTGATGAATCAGGTCGAGTGGGTATTGCACGCGGCATCGCAAGACCTGCCCTGCCTGTCCGAACTCGGTTTGCATCCACCGTCGCTGTTCGACACGGAATTGGCCGGCCGGCTCGCCGGCTATCAACGGGTAGCACTCGGGACACTGGTGGAGTCGCTGCTGGGCTATCGACTGGAGAAAGGTCACAGCGCAGCCGACTGGTCCCGCCGTCCACTTCCGATCGACTGGCTGAACTACGCTGCGCTCGACGTGGAGCTGCTGCTTCCCTTGCGAGAGAAATTGGAAGCGGAGCTGGCGGCCTCGGGAAAACTGGAGTGGGCCCGCCAGGAGTTCGAAGCCGTTCGCACCGCCAAACCGCCCGTGCCACGGGCCGAACCGTGGCGACGCACCTCAGGAATCCACAAGGTTCGCACCGCACGGGGCCTGGCGGCCGTGCGTGCTCTGTGGGAAGCCAGGGACGAATTGGCGCGCCGACGTGACCGGGCTCCCGGCCGCGTCCTGCCCGACAGCGCGATCATCAACGCGGTCCTGGCCGATGCACGCACCGCGGACGATTTGGAGAAACTCCCCATGTTCCGGGGACGGGTCCAGCGCAAGCAGGTCACGCGTTGGCTACGGCAGCTGCAGCTCGCACGCACCCTGCCCGACTCCGAGCTTCCGAGCACCGCTGTCTCGTACAACGGTCCACCACCTCCGAACCGGTGGGCCGACAAGGACCCGGACGCAGCGGCTCGCCTCGCCGCAGCGAAAGCCACGCTGGCCGACATCGCCGAGCGGAACCAGCTTCCTGTGGAGAACCTGCTGCTGCCGGAGCTCGTCCGTCGTATCTGCTGGCAGCCACCCGAGGACACGTCCCCGGAGTCCGTGGCCGCCGCACTCGCCAAGGGCGGTGCCCGGCCGTGGCAGATCGAACTGACGGCACAGGAACTCAGCACGGCGCTGCGGGCCACGGCCTGATCCGGCCTGACACTCGTCGCGATCACGCTGCCGCAGGCAGCACCACGGTGATCGCCAGGCCTCCTCCGGGAACGGGTTCGGCCCGCACTGTCCCACCGTGCGCCCGGACGGCGGCCTGCACGATCGACAGGCCCAGACCGGCGCCGGTGCGGGCCGTGCGGGCGACACCCGCTCTGCGGAACGGCTCGAACAGTCCCGCCACGGCGTCGGGGTCGATCACCTCACCGGACGAGCTCACGATGAGCGCCACCCGGCGCCCTTCCCACGGCTTCGTGATGACCTCGAGCCAGCCGTCCTCGACGTTGTGCGTAACCGCGTTCTCCAACAGATTCCCCGCGACACGCTCCAACAACGCCGGATCGCCGAAGACCACTGTCCTTTCGAGTCGGAACTGGGTGGTGATGTTCTTGCGCTCAGCGGCTACCCGGACCGCGCTCCAGGCACTGTCCACGACGTCGACGAGATCCACCGGCTCCGTGACGGCGAGCTCGGTGCCCTCGGTCCGGGCAAGCAGCAGCAGCGAGTTCACCATTCGTTCCGCACGGTCGGTCGCGTCCTGCACCACGCCCGCCATACGGCGCAGCTCCGCGACATCGGCGTGCTCGTCGGACAGCGTGACCTCCAGCTCGGTGCGGATCACCGCCAGCGGAGTGCGCAACTCGTGACTGGCGTTGGCGACGAAGTGCCGCTGGGCGTCGAAGGCCGCTTGCAGGCGGTCGAGCATGGCGTCGAACGTGGAAGCCAGCTCAGCGAGTTCGTCGCGGCTGCGCACACGACCGATACGCTCGCCCAGCGACTCGACCGACAGCCGACGAGCCGTGTCCGTGATCTCCCGTAACGGGCGCAGCACCCGCGAGGTGAGTGTCCACGCGAGGATGCCCGCCGCCGCCACCACCGACACGAACGCGAAGATGCCCGCGGCGACCATCCGTCGCCGTGCCTGCTCCTGGAGGTGGTCGGCCAGTACGGACGCCTCGACGTCCACACCGTCCACCCGCACGAGCGTGCCCGGCGGCAGCTGTGGCACCGCAGCGACCGAGTCACCAACGAGACGCCACGCCAACCACAACAGGACCACGCTGACGACCGCGACGAGCGTGGTCGCGAGCACGCTGATGCGGGCGCGAAGGCTTCGGGCAGGAAGGCCGGGAAGGCCACTGCGGCGAATCACCGATTCAGCGAACCAGACTCCGTCACCGCACCCGCGCCGGGCACCCGGTATCCCGAGCCGACCACGGTCTCGATGATGCCGGGCTCACCGAGCTTCTTGCGCAAGGTCATCACGGTCACCCGGACAGTGGTGGTGAATGGATCGGCATTCTCGTCCCATACACGTTCGAGCAGCTCCTCGCTGCTCACCACGGCCCCCTTGGCCGCCAACAGTACCTCCAGAACACCGAACTCCTTACGGGTCAGCTCCACCGGACGCCCGCCCCGATAGACGGTGCGCTTGGCCGGATCCAGCTCCACGTCGTCGGCGACGAGCACCGGCGGGGTGGCCGGCGTGGCTCGCCGGCCGAGCGCCCGCACCCGTGCCACGAGCTCGGGGAACGCGAACGGCTTGGCGAGGTAGTCGTCGGCACCGAGAGACAACCCCTCGACGCGATCGGACACCGTACCGCTCGCGGTGAGCATCAACACCCGCGTCAACTCACCGGAGTTGACGATCTCCCGACAGAGATCGTCTCCGGGCATGCCGGGGAGATCGCGGTCGAGCACCACCACGTCGTAGCGCGTGACGGTCGCTTTCTCGTGCCCGTCGTCACCGGTGAACGCGACGTCGACCGCCATCCCCTCGCGCCGCAGGCCTCTCGCGACGGCTTCGGCCAGCGGCGCCTCGTCCTCTACAACCAATACGCGCACGTCAATACCGTGTCACAGTTTCCTGAGAGAGACCTGATGGCACTGGTCACCTCAGTCGTGAGACGCGTCAACCGCTTCTCCCGCGGCTTCCTTCGTGCCGTTCGTCTCCTGCACGTTCTCACCGATCCGGCCCACAGCCCACTCGGTGATCTTGCGCGCCACGTCCTGCGCGGTGAGTCCGATGCTCGCCAGCACTTCATCACGGGTGCCGTGTTCCAAGAACTGCTGGGGCACGCCCAGGTCCCGCAGCGGCACGTCACAATCCGCGTCCCGCAGCGCAGCCGCCAACGCGGACCCGAAACCACCGTGCCGGCCGCTGTCCTCCAGCGTGACGACGAGCCGATGCGACGCCGCTAGCTCCACCAGCTCCTCGGGTACCGGAAGCACCCACCGCGGGTCGACGACGGTGACACCGATGCCCTGATCGGCCAACCGATCGGCGGCGGCGAGCCCGAGCTGGGCGAAGGCTCCGACGGCCACCAGGAGCACGTCGGCGTCGTCCCCGCGCCGCAACACGTCCACACATCCGACCCGGTCCACGGCGGGAACCGAGTCCACGACGCTGCCCCTGGAGAACCGCAGCGCGGTGGGGCCGTCGGACACGGCGACCGCCTCCCGCAGTTCCTCCCGCAGCGTCTGCGCGTCCCGCGGAGCGGCCACCCGCATGCCCGGCACCATGCCGAGCAGGGACAGGTCCCACATACCGTGGTGGCTCGGCCCGTCTGGGCCGGTGATTCCCGCGCGGTCGAGCACCAGCGTCACGGGCTGGCGGTGCAGCGCCACATCCAACAGCACCTGGTCGAAGGCGCGGTTGAGGAACGTGGAGTACACAGCCACCACAGGGTGCAGACCGCCCATGGCGAGGCCCGCGGCCGACGCGACGGCGTGCTGCTCGGCGATGCCGACGTCGATCCACCGGTCGGGGAAGGCGTCGGCGAACTTCTGCAACCCCGTCGAGCGCAACATGGCCGCCGTGATGGCCACCACGTCCTCGCGCTCGGCGCCGATCTTGGCGAGCTCATCACCGAACACGGACGTCCAGCTCGGCCCCTTGACCGGCGGCTTGCCGGTCTGCGGGTCGATGGGGTCGGTTTGGTGCATCTGGTCGGCCTGGTGATTGACCGCGGGCGGGTACCCGTGCCCCTTCTCGGTGACGACGTGCACGATGACGGGTCCGCCGAACGCCTTGGCGTTGAGCAGAGCCTTCTCCAGCACCGGGAGATCGTGCCCGTCCACGGGGCCGATGTACTTCAACCCGAGATCGGAGAACATCACCTGTGGGCTGAGCGCGTCCTTGATACCGGCCTTGGCCGCGTGCAAAGCCGTGTAGAGGGGCTTGCCCACCACCGGGGTGTTCTGCAGCAGCTCCTTCCCGCCGTCGAGCAGTCGCTCGTAACCGCGACGCAGACGCAGCGCGGCGAGGTGCTCGGCGAACCCGCCGATGGTCGGCGAGTACGAACGCCCGTTGTCGTTGACGACGACGATCACGGGACGTTGGGGATCGGCGGCGATGTTGTTGAGTGCTTCCCAGCACATACCACCGGTGAGAGCGCCGTCACCGACGATCGCGACGGCGTGCCGCCCACCACCCGCGAGCTGGTAGGACCGCGCGAGCCCATCGGCATACGACAGGGCGGTGGAGGCGTGGCTGTTCTCGATGACGTCGTGCTCGCTCTCCGCACGCGCGGGGTATCCGGAGATGCCGCCGCGCTGACGCAGTCGGTCGAAGTCGCCGTGCCTACCTGTGACGATCTTGTGCACGTACGACTGGTGGCCGACATCGAACAGCAGCGCGTCCTTCGGCGAGTCAAACACCCGGTGCAAGGCGAGCGTGAGCTCGACAACACCGAGGTTGGGGCCGAGATGACCGCCTGTCCTGCACACCTTCTCCACGAGGAAATCCCTGATCTCCTCGGCCAGCACGCCCAACTGGTCGTGGTCCATTCGTTTGAGGTCGGCCGGCCCGTGCACGGACTCCAGCAACGTCACGCTCCACCTCGCTCGCCGTCGTTATCGCTGCCTCGTTGTGCTTAGTCTAGGGAGGTTCGGAAATACAGCCCACCATCGGGCGAAGCGCTGCTTGAGAACGCAGGTAGGCGGATATTGCTCCCGTAGTCAGCACGTGCCGTTCGACGTCCTCGCGCCGTCCTCACGCCGCGAAGCCGGCGGCCGTATGCGCAGACGAAGACGAGAGGAAGCCATGTCCCGCGAATTTGACTACGTCGTCGTCGGTGGCGGCACAGCCGGTGCGGTGGTCGCTGCCCGGCTCTCCGAGGACCCGAACACCTCCGTCTGCCTACTGGAAGCAGGCCCCTCCGATGTAGATGACTCGGCGATCCTGGAACTCGACCGGTGGATGGCGTTGCTGGAGTCCGGATACGACTGGAACTACCCCGTGGAGCACCAGGAGAACGGCAACTCCTTCCTGCGACACGCGCGGGCCAAGGTATTGGGCGGTTGCTCGTCGCACAACTCGTGCATCGCGTTCTGGGCTCCGGCGGAGGACCTCGACGAGTGGGCTTCGCTGGGGCTCCCCGGCTGGTCGGCCGCCGACGTGTTTCCTCTCTTCCGCGAACTGGAGAACAACGACGGACCCGGCGACCACCACGGGCGGTCTGGACCAGTGCGGATCCGTTCGGTGCCTCCCCATGATCCGGCGGGTGTCGCCTTGCTGGAGGCATGCGAGCAAGCGGGCATCCCGAAGGTGGAGTTCAACTCGGGCAATACCGTCACCAACGGCGCCAACTGGTTCCAGATCAACGCCTGGGAGGACGGCACCAGGGCGTCGGCGTCGGTGGCGTACCTGCACCCGATCCTCGACAAGAGGTCCAATCTGGAGGTCCGTACGGACGTACGGGCGAAGAAGCTGACGTTCGACGGCATGCGCTGCACCGGAGTGGAGATCCTCACCGAGGACCTCGTCCACAGCGAACACATCGCGGCACGTGGAGAAGTCGTGGTCAGCTGCGGCGCCATCGACAGTCCGAAATTGCTCATGCTGTCCGGCATCGGCCCCGCCGAGGAGCTCATGGGCTTCAACATCGACGTGCTGGTGGATTCTCCCGGGATCGGACGCAACCTTCAGGACCACCCCGAGGGGCTCGTGCAGTGGGAAGCCCGCAAACCCATGGTCGACGAATCGACCCAATGGTGGGAGATCGGCATCTTCACCACCACCGAGCCCGGCCTCGACCGTCCCGACCTGATGTTCCACTACGGTTCGATCCCGTTCGACCTCAACACACTGCGCCACGGCTATCCGACCACGGAAAACGGCTTCTGCCTCACTCCCAACGTGACCCGAGCACGTTCCACCGGGACCGTTCGACTGCGCACCCCAGATTTCCGGGACAGGCCCAAGGTCGATCCGCACTATTTCACCGACCCTTACGACATGCGGGTGATGACGCACGGTATCCGTCTGGCACGCCGGATCGTGTCCCAGCCGGCCATGCGCGAGTGGGCGGGCACCGAACTCGCACCCGGCCCGGAGGCGCAGAGCGACGAGGAACTCGCCGACTACATCACCAAAACGCACAACACCGTGTATCACCCGTCGTGCACCGTGAAGATGGGACCGTCCAGTGACCCGATGGCTCCACTCGACGAACGTCTGAGGGTGCGTGGGGTGGAAGGGCTGCGGGTGGCCGACGGATCGGTGATGCCGTTCATCACCGCCATCAACCCCTGCATCACCACCATGGCCATCGGAGAGAAGGCGGCCGACATGATCGCCGAGGACGCACGACGCGGTTGACGCCGTAGACGTCCCCGCTCCGGTGTCCCCACGCTTCAGCGGCGCCAGAGCGGGAGCATGGCGTCGCGCACTTCGGCGAGCAGGTCGGCCATGGCGGCCTCGGCGTCATCGGGCATTCCACGCGCCACGGATGCCGCGACACGTTCGTGCAGGTCGAGCGCCTCGGGCACGGGTTGGTGCGGCATCAGGCCGAGTTGAGTTCGGCCACGGAGAACCACCGCCACGACGTCGGAGAGCGCGCCGAACATCTCATTGCCGCTCGCGCGCAGCAGCAGTGTGTGGAAAGCGACGTCGTACTCCATGAACTGGTCGAGCTTGCCCGCTTCGCCGAGAGCACGCATGTCGGCGGCGATGTCGACGATCTCGGCGCGCTCGGTCGCCGACGCGCTGCGCGCCGACGCCGCGGCGGCCAACGGTTCCACGGCGATCCGCAGCTCGGTGAGCGATCGGAGTTGCTCGTCCCGCCCTGGGCCGGAGAGGCGCCACCAGATGACTCTGGGGTCGAACACGTTCCAGCTCGACTGCGGCTGCACGGTGATACCGACCCGCCTGCGCGAACGCACGAGCCCCATCGACTCCAGGATGCGCATGGTCTCCCGGGCGACGGTGCGGGACACCCCGAACCGGTGCTGGATGCGATCCAGGGTGAGTACGTCACCGCAGGCCAGTTCGCCGCTGGTGATCTCCGATCCGATGGTGTCCAGCACGGTGCTGTGTAGGACTTCCACCCCCGTACCGGATTCAACGCTCACGTGTCGAGCTTATCCCGACACCATGTCTTCACCCTTCCAGGCGAATGGTGTTATCTTTCGCCAGCAAAAGTACTACCTTTAATCGAGGAGCGGCAATGACTGCCACCTGCCTGGTGGTGATGGGGGTGTCCGGGTCCGGCAAGAGCACCATCGCCCAGCGACTCGCGGACGAACTACGCCGACCCGCGGCCGAAGCCGACGAGTTCCACCCCGCCGCCAACATCGAGAAGATGACCGCGGGAATCCCGCTCACCGACGCCGACCGAGCCCCCTGGCTCGCGGCCCTGCGGGACTGGATCACCGAACGGGCGGATGCGGGAGAGGACACGGTCGTCGCCTGCTCGGCACTCAAACGCGCCTACCGAGACGTCCTCAGGCAAGCACGCGCCCGGGTCCGGTTCGTCCACCTCGCGGGCAAGCCGGAGCTCATCACACAACGGCTCGCCACTCGGTCCGACCACTTCATGCCGCCCTCCCTGCTGGACTCCCAGTTCGGTGATCTCGAACCGCTGAGCCACGACGAGGACGGTGTCACCGTCGACCTGGCACAGACACCGGAGCGGATCGTCTCCTCCGCCCTCGTACAGCTCGGCCTCCGACCCGGCCCCGCAGGAACGTAACTCCCCCATCCGCTCCCCGTCCCCCACCCATCGCGACAGCAACGGAGCTTCGTATGAACACCGACGAGTGGACGCAGACCCTCGGCGTCGGTCCCCTACTCGGCATCGCCGCGGGTGCGATCGCGGTGCTACTCCTGCTCATCATCAAGTTCCGAGTGCACGCCTTCCTCGCACTCGTGACGGTGAGCATCGCGACCGCCTTCGCCACCGGCATCCCGGCCGGCCAGATCGTGGACACGATCTCCGACGGTTTCGGTTCGACACTGGCCAACGTGGCCCTTCTGGTCGGGCTCGGCGCCATGCTCGGCAGGCTGCTGGAAGTCAGCGGCGGAGCACAGTCGCTCACCGATGCCCTGATCCGCCGGTTCGGCGAGAAACGGGCCCCGCTGGCACTCGGCATCGCCTCACTGCTGTTCGGCTTCCCGATCTTCTTCGATGCCGGGCTCGTAGTCATGCTGCCCATCGTGTTCGCCGTGGCTCGCAGGCTCGGCGATGGCGTGCTCCGCTACGGCCTGCCCGCGGCGGGCGCGTTCTCCGTCATGCACGTCTACACGCCGCCACACCCGGGCCCCGTGGCGGCGAGCACGCTGCTCGGCGCCGACGTCGGCCTGGTGCTCGCGTTCGCGGTGGTGCTCGCGGTCCCGACGTGGTACCTCACCAGCTACCTCTACGGCCTGTGGATCGGCAAGCGCATCGTGTTGCCGGTTCCGGACCTCCTCCGCGAAACGGGCTCCGAACACGACGAGAACCCGCCCCGGTCGAGCACCGTGCTGGGCCTGTTGCTGCTTCCGCTGCTGCTCATCTTCGTCAACACCGGCCTGAGCACCGCGGGCGATGCGGGGTGGGTCGACACCGACGCAGGGTGGTACGACGTCGCCCTCGCGCTCGGCTCGACCCCGATCGCGCTGCTGATCACTGTGTTCGTCGCGAGTTACGTGCTCGGCGTCCGCCGTGGTCGCGGAGCGGACACAGTGGAGCGACTGCTCGACTCCGCGCTCGGCCCCGTGTGCGCGATCATCCTCATCACCGGCGCCGGCGGCATGTTCGGCGGAGTGCTGCAGACCAGCGGTATCGGCGATGCGCTGTCGAGCACTTTGAGCGATCTGGGGCTCCCGGTGTTCGTGGCCGCCTATGTGATCGCCACAGCGTTGCGGATCGCGCAGGGTTCCGCCACGGTCGCCTTGACCACCGCCGCGAGCCTGATCCAACCGCTGGTGACAGACGGAGCGTTCACCTCCGTGGAGCTGGTGGCGATCGTGCTCGCCCTCGCCGCGGGGTCGGTGACGGCCGGACACGTCAACGACTCGGGGTTCTGGCTCGTGGGTCGCTTCTTCCAGATGGATGTCAAGACCACCCTCAAGACCTGGACCGTCATGCAGACCACCATCGGCCTCGTGGGCTTCGCCCTGGCGAGCGTGGTGTACCTGGTGGCGTGACCTTTCCCCGATCCGTCCCGATCCGACTCCTGAGTGAATGAACGCGTGGCGCCGGTGGTATTCATACGGGTCCGAAGACCCGCGAGACACCGGCGCCACGCGACGCGGAAGCCCCCGGTTCCGGTGTGATCCATTCAATATCGATTGATTGGTCGATATCGCGTGTATTCGGGCCCGGCCTTCTCTATGCTGGCGCTGTACGAAACCGTTTCGTTCACAAGGGAACCTCGGGATGTCCGCTGATACCTCCGCCGCACCGACTCGACGTACTCGGCTGACGCCGGAACGCGAGCGAGAACTGTTCACCGCGGTGGTGGACCTCGTGCGTGAGCAGGGTTACGAAGCGCTCACCATGGACGCCGTCGCGGCACGCACCAAGTCCAGCAAGGCCACGCTCTACCGCCAGTGGGAGAGCAAACCGAAGTTGGTCGCCACCGCGCTGCGCCACCTGGCGGACAAGATTCCCGCTGATGTCGACACCGGGTCCCTGGCCGGCGATCTACGGCATATGGTGGACGAGTTCATCGACCATGCCTCCGAGGACACCGCACTGCTGAACGGCCTGGCACACGCCGTCTCCAAGGACTCGGAGTTGTGGCAGGCCTTGTACGAATTGCACATCCGGCCCGGCCTGGAAGCACTCGACACCGTCCTACAGCGAGCGGTCGAGCGCGGCGAGCTGACTCCGGACAATCCCGCGAAGGAGTTCGTTCCCCACCTGATCATCGGCGCATTGGGCACCCGCAAACTGATCGAGAACCGGACGGCGGACGCCGAGTACATGCAACGCTACCTCACGGCCGTGGTGCTTCCCGCGCTCGGCGTCGTCTGACCGGCCCTCCCGCGTAGCCACCGAACATCGCCCGTTCGGGGTACCGGGACCTTCCCTGTCCCCTTCGAACAATCAGGAGTCCATTACTGATGGCCACATGGCTGTATCGGCTCGGCCGTTTCGCCTTCCGGCGGCGCGGACTGGTAGCTCTACTGTGGATCGTGGTGCTGGCCGCGGTGGGTGGCACCGTTCTGGGCAGTTCCTCGACCGCCTCCACCACGATCTCCATTCCCGGGACGGAGGCCCAACGAGCCGCCGAACTGATGGAGGAACGCTTCCCCGGCAGCAACTCCGACGGAGCCACCGCGCGGGTCGTCCTCCAGGCACCGGACGGTGAACAGATCACCGCGCCACAGCACCAGGCGACCATCGGCGACGTCGTCGAGAGTCTCGCCCAAGGCACGCAGGTCCAACAGGTCGTCGACCCGTTCCAGGGCCAGACCGTCAGCCCGGACCAGACCATCGCCTACATCCAAGTCAACTACGACACGAGTGCCCTCGATCTGAGCGAGGAGACGCGGGCCGCTCTCGAGAGCGCCGCCGAGTCGGCCCGAGACGCGGGACTGACCGCGGAGATCAGCGGTGACGCGCTGTTCACGATGCCGGAGACCGGTATCACCGAGGTTATCGGCGTCATCGTTGCCGCGATCGTGCTGCTCATCACCTTCGGCTCGCTCATCGCCGCCGGGTTGCCGCTGATCACCGCGCTGATCGGTGTCGGCATCAGCGTCGGCATCATCACCGTGCTCACCGGCGTCCTGGAGCTCGACAGCACCACCCCGATCCTGGCCACGATGATCGGTCTGGCCGTCGGCATCGACTACGCGCTGTTCATCGTGTCCCGCTACCGCGCCGAACTCGCCGAAGGGCACGCACCGCTCGACGCCGTCGGCCGTGCGACGGGAACGGCCGGATCCGCCGTGGTCTTCGCCGGCCTCACCGTCATCATCGCCCTGGCCGGCCTGTTCGTGGTCAACATCCCGATCCTGACGAAGATGGGTCTGGCCGCCGCGGGTGCCGTCGTGTTCGCCGTCCTCGTCGCGCTGACCCTGATCCCCGCGCTGATCGGCTTCGCCGGGAAGCGGCTCCTGCCCCGCAAGCAGCGTGCCGCCGAAGGTCGAAGCGGTGCGGAGGAGAAGCCCCGCGCGGGCACCCGGTGGGCTCGATTCGTGCTGCGTCGGCGGATCCCGGTCCTGGTGGCCGGCATCGCCGCCCTCGGTGTGATCGCCATTCCCGCGACGGATCTGCAGCTGGGACTGCCCGACGACGGCGCCAAGCCCACCGACACCACCCAGCGTCGCGCCTACGACCTGATCGCCCAGGGCTTCGGCCCCGGCACCAACGGCCCGCTGGTCGTGCTCGTCGACGCCCAGGGCAGCGACAACCCCCAGGCCGCGGCCGAGACGGCCGGGCAGGCGCTCCAAGGGCTGGACAACGTCGCCATCGTCATGCCGCCCACCTTCAACCCGGCGGGCGACACGGCGATGTTGACCGTCCTCCCCGCGTCCGCTCCGAGTAGCACGGAGACCGAGACCCTCGTGCACGACATCCGGGCCGAGTCCGGCGACATCGCCGACGCCACCGGGGCGGACGTGCTCGTCACCGGCCAGACCGCGATGGGCATCGACGTCTCCCAGAAGCTGGACGACGCCCTGATGCCCTACCTGCTGTTGGTCGTCGGCCTGGCCTTCCTCCTGCTGATGGTGGTCTTCCGCTCGATCCTCGTCCCGCTCAAGGCCGCACTCGGCTTCCTGCTGTCGGTCATCGCCGCGCTGGGTGCCGTCGTCGCGGTCTTCCAGTGGGGCTGGCTGGCCGACGTCTTCGGGGTGGAACAGACCGGCCCGGTCATGAGCCTCATGCCGATCATCCTTGTCGGTCTGGTGTTCGGCCTGGCCATGGACTACGAGGTCTTCCTCGTCACTCGGATGCGGGAGGCCTACGTCCACGGTGAGAGCGCTCACGAGGCGATCGTCACGGGCTTCAAGCACGGAGCCCGGGTGGTGACCGCCGCCGCACTGATCATGATCAGTGTGTTCGCGGGCTTCATCGGCTCGGACGAGTCGATGATCAAGATGATCGGTTTCGGACTGGCGATCGCCGTTCTGTTCGACGCGTTCGTGGTCCGGATGACGATCGTCCCCGCGGTCCTCGCCCTGCTCGGCAAGGCGGCCTGGTGGTTCCCCCGCCCGCTGGACAAGATCATGCCGAACGTCGACGTCGAGGGTGAGCGTCTCCAGCACAAGCTCAACGAAACCGAGACCGCAGAGCAACGAGAGCCTGCCACCAACCGCTCCTGACGCACCGGGAGTGGACTCGGGGCCGGCATCACGGGGGCGGATGCGGGTCCCGGCCACACCGAGCAATCGGGGCCGCTGACGGTGTGGCATTCGGGCCCGGCCGCGACCTTCCGTAAGGGAGGAGGCGGCCGGGCCCGACCGTTTGTCCCGGGCTCGGCCGCCTCCGAGAGCTCGTCCTCACCGCCGCAGCAGTGCCACGCACTCCACGTGGTGGGTCATGGGGAACGCGTCGAAGGCCCGCAGCCGCTCCAACCGATAACCGTGCTCACCGAAGATCGCCACATCGCGGGCGAGGGCGGCCGGGTCACAGGCGACGTAGACCACGCGCTCCGGACCGGCCGCCACCACGGCCTCCACCACGGGCCGACCGGCCCCCTTGCGCGGTGGATCGAGCACCACCACCTGCGGCGTGTCGGTACGGTCCCGCAGCACGTGTTCCACCTGCCCGCATCGCCACCGCACCTGCCGCATGTCTGGGAGGTTCGCTCTGCCGTCGGCCACCGCTCGGCGGCCCGATTCGACGGCGAGTACGCGCCCCTTCGGGCCCACCTGCTCGGCGAGCACGGAGGCGAACAGGCCCACCCCGGCGTAGAGGTCCCATGCCCGCGCACCGGGTGAGGCATCGGCCCATTCGCCCACGACCCGCGCGAGCGTGTCGGCCGCCCGCGGGTGGACCTGCCAGAAGCCGTGGGCGGCGAGCCGCCAGTCCCGGCCCGCGGCACGTTGGACGGCGACGCCTCCCCGGAGCTGTTCGGAACGTCTCCGACGTGCCAATCCGGACAGGCGCCGGACATGCACCTCGTCGTCCACGTCTTCGGTGGCCTCGATCTCGTCGCCCTCGGACCACGAATGCGGCAGTACCGCGTCCACCGCTCCACGCGCGGTGATTGGGCAATCCGTCAGTGGAATAACCCGGTGGCTGCGATGCGCCCGCAGCCCCGCGTTCCCGTCGGCGTCCGCCACGAACCGCACTCTCGTGCGCCACCGCAGCAATCCTTCGGACAACGGTTCCACCGTGACCGGCACATCGAGACCGGCCAGTCTGCGCAGCTGTTCCTCGACGACGCGAGCTTTGAGCTCACGCTGCGCCGAACCACTCGCATGCTGCCAGTCACAGCCTCCACACAGTCCTGGGCCGGCCACGGGACACGGCGGTTCCACCCTCTCCGCCGCGGGCTCAAGCACATACACGGCGTCGGCCCGGCAGAACGACTTGCCGTTGTCCTCGGTCACCTCGGCGAGCACCCGCTCTCCCGGCAAAGCGTGGCGGACGAAGACGACCCGTCCGTCCACTCGCGCCACACAGTGCCCGCCGTGGGCGACGGCACCGACGGTGAGCTCCAGCGTTCGACCCGTCCAGTCCTGGCTCACCACCGCACTCCCTTCACCGCTTCGACACATCGGACGCGGAGGCACCGGTGCCGTGGCACACCTGATCGAACACGCTTCGCGGTCATGACGAACTCGGGCACGGCAGGAGCGTAGTCCTGCCTGATCGGCCCGATCAGCCCAGTGGTCACACCGCGGTCCGGCCACCCTCCCGCACGGTGAGCCAGGCCACCGTTCGCGACCGGGCGACGAACCGCTGTCGCCTTTCTCCAGGGCGCGGAGTCCGGCTTTCACCGCACTCCGGCCGACGGGTGATCACTGGCCGCCCGCCTCCGACGTGGGGGGCTGGGCGTACTTGGCCCGCAATCTGGCCTCGATCTCCTCGTCGGTCTCGACCGAGGGCTCGATCAGTTGCTTGAGCCTTCGATCGGACCGCCGCACGGCCCACACCACGACCAACAACGCGAGGCCGTAGAGCGGGTACCCCATCGCGATCTTGGCGAAGGCCAGCCAGCCGGTGAGGTCCTCGTCGTAGAGCCATCGCTGCACCACGAACCGCGCCGCGAACACCGCCGCCAGCGCGAGTGTGGCGATGTCGTAGCCCCGGCGGGACGGCTTGTCCTGGCGCCACGCCATGCCATTGCCGTTGAGGTAGCTCCACACCACCCCGGCCAACGGCCAACGCACCACCACGGACCCCGCGAGCACCGCGAAGTACACAAGACTCGTCCAGATACCGAACAGGAAGAATCCCTTGGCGGAGCCGGTGTTGTAGGCGATGAAGGCGGCGATGGCGACTCCGAGGAACCCGGAGATCGCAGGCTGTACCGGCTCTTTCCGCACCACCCGCACGACTGTGATCGCCACCGCGCTCCCGAGCGCGCTCCAGATGGCGACCGTCAGGCCGAACATCGCGTTGGCCAGCACGAAGACGACCACCGGTAACGACGAGTAGAGTAGACCCGACACCCCACCCATCTGCTCCAGCAGCGTGGCCTCACTCGGGTCCGGCTTCTCGGGGGTGTCCTCACGACGCTCGTCGTCTGCGGTGTCGCGCTCGGAGGCGTCGGGGGTACGGGCTCGTCCAGGGTGCTCAGTCACTCGCGAAAACTCTCACTCGGTCGTCTGCCGACGATTCGTCGTCCGGGTACAGCACCGCGCGGCCCGTCGTATGCCGAGGCGCCGTGTGCGTCCTGGGTGCGACGGTTACGCGGTCCCGGCTCGACGCCGGATGCGCGGTACCTGTCTTTCAGCCATACCAGCATGCCGTCGTCCATGCCGTCGAACAACTCCGTCTGTGAAGATCCTCGCCGCGGACGAACGCGGCTCATCCGGCACACACCTTCCACACGGCGAGCACGTTTTACGGCAGGATCACGGCGTGACCTCGGTGGGTAACATCCGAACAGCCGTGCTGCTGCCCGGCACCGGTTCGGACGAGATCTTCGTGCGCGCGGTGTTCGAACGGCCGCTGGCCGCCTTCGGGCTCCGGGTCGTCGCACCGCCGCATCCGCGAGGTGAGGCGGTGGTGACCGGCTACCCGGCGCTGCTCGACCGGATCGCCGACGGTAGCCGAGAGCCGTTGCTGGTGGGCGGTGTCTCACTCGGCGCCCACCTGGCCGCCGAATGGGCGGTACGCAACACACATCGCTGCGCGGGTGTGCTCGCCGCCCTACCCGCGTGGAACGGCCCGGGTGGGACCGCACCCGCCGCGCTCGCCGCCACCGCTTCCGCGGACCTGGTGACCCGTCACGGCCTCGACGAGGCTCTCGCGATGGCCACCCGCGGTGTCGCCCCATGGTTGGCCGAGGAACTCACGCGAGCGTGGCCAAGGCACGGCACCGCCCTGGCCGCGGGCCTACGCGCGGCAGCCGGACATCCCGCCCCGGAACTAGCCGACCTCCGCACACTGACCGTGCCCGTGGGCATCGCCGCCTGTATCGACGACCCGGTGCATCCGGCGGCGGTCGCCAGAGCGTGGGCCGAGGCACTACCCCGAAGCGCCCTCGTCGAGACGTCGTTGGCCGCCCTGGGCGCGGACCGGGAAAGCCTCGGCCGAGCCGCGGCGCTCGCGTGGCTGCGGGCCCGCACCGGCGGCGAGCCCGGCAGCACCGGGTCCGCGCAACGAAACCGCCCGACCTGACCCCTCCCGGCCCCGGCGGATTCACTGCCGCCCGACTACAGCTTCCCCGCCTGCCCAGCCTGACCCGCCTGCTGAGCCTGCTGGGCCTGCCTGTTCTTGATGTGGGAAGCGATCGCCTCGGGCAACGTGATCTGCAAAGGCGTGCGTACTGGCATGGGCGCCTGCCCGCGGTCGACGATCGTGCCCCGCAGGATGTCGCGCAGCACCCCGGGTGCCCGCGCCGCCTCCGACTGCGGTCCCGCGATGACTCCTCGCAACATCCACCGCGGGCCGTCCACCCCGATGAACCGCAGGGCGACCTCACCGACGATGGCGGAGAGCTCCATGCCCCACTCGCCGCGCCCGAGGGACACCCTAGCCCCGTCGGAACGCAACTGCTCAGCGAGTTCGCCGCTCACCTCGCTCCACAGCCCTCCCGACCGCGGAGCCGCGTAGGCACTCACCGTGACCTGTCCCTGCGCGGTCACGACGTGGACCGCTCGCACCGTGCCGCTTGACTGGTCCATCTCCACCTGGACCTGCGAACCGTTCGGCACCGGAACCTTGACCGAACCCAGGTCCATCCTCGCAACGCCGTCGTCGGGCGCCTCGGAGATGTCGTAAGGGCCGGTGGGAGGGTCGCCGTCGTCTCCCTCGGCGTCGGAGTCCACCTCGCGGTCGATCTCGTCGACCTCGTCGATGTCGGCCGCCTTCTTCCGTTTGCGTCGTCTGAAAATGCCCACCTAGCTCTCCGTTCCGAGCGTGGCGTGCCCACCGGTCGAGCCGTAGCCGCCCGCTCCCCGTACCGTCTCGTCCAACCGCTCGACCTCGACGAACTCGGCGTGCTCCACCTTCTGCACCACCAATTGCGCGATACGGTCCCCACGCCGCAACACGATCGGCTCGGCGGGATCGAGGTTCACCAGGCACACCCGGATCTCACCCCGGTAACCCGAGTCGATCGTGCCCGGCGCGTTGACGACCGAAAGCCCCGCTCTGGCCGCCAGTCCAGACCGGGGATGCACGAAACCGGCGTAGCCGTCGGGCAACGCGATGGCGACCCCGGTACCCACCACGGTTCGTTCACCGGGGGCGAGGCGCACGTCGGAGGTCGTCACAAGATCGGCCCCCGCATCACCGGGACGCGCGTACGACGGCACCGCCACTTCGGGGTCGAGTCGGGAAATGAGGACCTGCACGCTGGACACGACTCGCGAGACTACCCTGATTCAGGTGACCAACAACGCGCACACGCGGACAAAAGCTGATCTTCGGCATTCCGAACGGCTGTTCGTACCGTTGTGGCACTGGCCGTTGCCGTTGATCGCGGCGGCACTCCTGGCGGCTCAGGTCCACTACGGCTACCCATCGCTGCCGGTGTGGCTGCCCTACGTCGTGTTCCTGGTCCTGGCCGTAGCGGTGACCCTCGTCCTCGGTCGCACGCGGATCGCGGTGAACGGCACCGACGAGCCCCGGCTGTGGGTCGGTGACGCGAATCTGCCGCTGCGTTACATCGCGGCGGTGGACGTGGTGTCGCACAAGGACAAACGCCAGGCGCTGGGGCCGGAACTCGACCCGGCGGCGTTCTGCGTGCACAAGCCGTGGATTCGCACGATGGTTCGCGTGTATCTCGACGATCCCGAGGATCCCACGCCGTACTGGATCTTCAGCACTCGTCATCCGGAACGACTGGCGACTCTGCTCTCAAACGATGGCGACGACACGAGTCGATGACACAAAACCGGGTGGCCTCGAGTCGAATACCCAAGACCACCCGGTCGGCAGCAATCCCCTCCGCGACGCTCCGCTGCCGCGCCGAGCGCGGCGTCAGGCGCAGTCGCGGCAGATGAGGCGGCCGCCGGATTCCTCGGCGAGCCTGCTGCGGTGGTGTACCAGGAAGCACACCGAGCACGTGAACTCGTCGGCCTGCTTGGGCACAACCTTCACCGTCACGTCCTCACTCGACAGTCCGGAGAGGTCAGCGCCAGGGAGTTCGAAGTTTTCCGCCGTCGCGTCCTCGTCGACATCCACGACGCCGGACTGGGTCTCGTTGCGCCTCGCCTTCAGTTCCTCCAACGAGTCCTCGGCAAGCTCGTCAGCATCGCTGCGGCGCGGAGCGTCGTAGTCGGTCGCCATTGTTCTTTCACCCCTGCGATCAGCTTCGGTACAGTTCGCGGACTCCCGGCCATCGCCCGTGAGTCCCTCGGCTGCTGGTCAACGTTCCAGCGCCCGTGTTTGTGCCCGGAATCCGGCGTGAGTGAGGTCTCTTTCACGACCTCGCCGTCACCGATGGAGCCCGGGAAGGGTAGCCCACCACCTACCCCGACTCGAAGCTGGTCACCCA
>NZ_DAHVQP010000010.1:0-10975 GCF_027317685.1 Saccharomonospora sp. | reverse complement strand
CGCGAGCATCTGCTGCTGCGCCCGAATGAACACGTCACGCGCGAATGGCGACGACGACGCGAATTCGTCGAGCTTGTCCATCTGCGCGGCGGCGTCCTGGGCCGAACCGGTGAGAGACGTCAGCGCAGCGAGTGACTGCTGCCGCAGCGTGTTGTAGGAAACACCGGTGGCCAGGACCGCAGTCATTAGCCCGGTCGTGGCAGCACCGGCGGCGGTGAGCACGCCCCCGACCTGGCTCCACTCGGTACGGTTGTCCCGAGCCGATTGCGCCATCCGCTGCATCGCCGACGCCGAGACCGTGCCGGTCTCCTTAGCCGCCGTCCCCAGGCCCTCGGTCGCCCTCTTGGCGCGCTGCATCCCCGACTCGTACTGCGACGGGTCAAGCGTCAGAACTGTGCGGATAGTGCGATCAGCCAACCGGAACACCTCCGCGACATGTGAAGTTGTGGGAAGATCAGGGAATGAGGTGGCTCTGGGATGCCCGCAGCCGATCAAGCAGCAACTTCCTGATCGGTGCGCTGCTGCTTGTCCTGGGCCTACTCATGCTCGGCAGCGGCCCGAACATCCCCGGCCTGCTACTCCTCGTGGCCGGGGCCGTGATCGCCGCCCGGGCGCTCGTCCAGCGGAGCCGCGAGAACGCTCCGCGAAACCGACATCTTGTGGAGTGAAGCGGTTATGAAGTGGTGGATTTGGACGGTGACGCTCGGCGTACTCCTCGCCGTTCTCGGCCTCGGGCTGCTCGACAGCAGCCCCGACGGAGGCAGCGCTGCCGTCCTTCTCGCCGGCCTCGTGATCGGCGCCATCGGCCTCGGGATGCGTCGTACTAGTCGCCGTCCTCGCCCTGGAGCCTGACGCCCCACAGGAGCGCCTCCGGTGTCGGCCGGTCCTTCGCGTCCTTCTGCGCCTCCACCAGAGCGGTACGGACGTGGCAGCGCGTCGGCGGCGGCACACTCACCGCGAACTCAGTCTCCGGCGCCTGACTGACATCCTTCGGGAACCCACACCCGCACGGACACAGCACCTCACGCCGGAACTGCTCCAGCGCGAGCATCCACGCCCGCTCCGTCTCATCCCACTCCGGCTCAAGACGAGACGACACCAACCGGCCCCCGTCGTCGTACTCGTACACCGTGGCCGGCTCCCACCCGGAGAACCGCTTAAGGCTGATCCCGAGCCGCTCCGCGGCCTCTAGGTCGCGTCGGAGTGCCGGGTCACGGCCGATGCGAGCAGCGAGAAAGGGGCCTCACTCACCGCCCGGTTCAACTGAAGAACCGCCAGCGCGAACGACTCCCACTGACGCTGAGACAGTTCCTCGGTCACGTCCGCCCACTCGAACTCGACCGCCTCACCATCCGGGGTGGACGCCGCAACGATCGAACGACCGATCACACCGTCGAGGGCGGGCACATTGACCTTGAACGCCTCGTCCGTGTCGTTGCCCTCACGCGGCGGGTTCGCCTCTTCGAACTCCACCCACGCCTTCCGCGGCAGCGCCTCGAGCTCGACCGTGACGGTCGCGCCGCGCATCTGCTCCTCGAGCGTCACGACACGCTGCGCGGCCTCACGCACCTCCGCGTTGTTCTCCCGGTCCTGCTGCTTCGCGGCCCGCCGAGCAGCCTCGAGGGCCTCGACGGCACGCTCATGCTCGGCAGCCAGAGCGAGGTCGGTGACGAGCGGAACGGTCTTGCGTGCACGCTTGATGTTCAGAGCCATCAGTTCTCTCCCACGAAAGGTGTCCCACGAGAGTTTGAGGGGTGGTGCCGTGGCGGGGCAGGGTCGTGGGGGCACCTGCCCCGCCACGGGGCCAAAGGGGGTCAGGGACCAGCGACGACAGCCTCCGCCGCGAAGCCGTCCACGAACCCGGTCCAGACCGACCGCAGAACACTGTTCGCCTCCGCGGCGACCTCACGCCGGATACCGACACGGAACCGCGTCGCCGACACGATGTCACCAGCGTCGAACGCGTCCTCGTGCGCCTTGCCACGACGACGGACCGCGACCCACGTCGACCCCTCCGTGAGGGCCTCCGCGAGCTCGTTCTCCGTGTGCTCGCTGTTCGTGTTGTCGATGCCGGTGATTTCCAGCGACGGGTTCACCGAGCCGGGCGCCTGCCGCACGATCCGGTCGCACTCGCGCTCGTCGGTGATGACCTGCTGGTCGGTCGTCAGCGCGAACCCGTTCCGGACGAGGTAGCACGAGATGTCGATGACATCCTGGCCGGTCAGCTCGGTCACGGTCGGCGCGGACAGGTCGGCGACGGCCGGGACGAGAACGGTCTTGATGTTGCCGTCAGCCGGCGTGCTCGGGATGTTGGTTGCCATGGGTCAGTCCTCCACAGGGTCAGGGGATGAGTAGTCGTCCCCGCCCGATGGGGTCGGGGCTTCCTCGCTGGCCAGGTGGCCCGCAAGATCGAGTCGGTACTTCGGTGGCCGCGGATACCGGACGGCCGGGTACCGGATGGGCTTGACGCGTACGACGGCGCCACGGGCGAACAGGAGCGAGTCCTCACGGACGTCGAACTCGTGCCCCGTGGACAGGGAGCGCACACGAACGAACAGGGGGGCAGGCACAGACGCCTCCAAGGGAGAGAAGAGGGGGGGTTAGTGGCGGACGGCGGTGAACGCGAACGACACGTGACACACCGTCACGCGCCGGTTCGACTGCGTCTCAGTCGGCTGCGCCAAATACGGGTCAGACGACCCCACATGCCGCAACGGCCCACACGTCCAGCCCTCCACGACCGGACGACGACCCGCGAGCGCCACGACCATTTCGTCAGCGATCCGCAGCACGCCCTGGTCGGACGCCGCGGACAGTGTTGCCGTCACTCGCACCAGATCCGCGACACCAGTGCCGGCGTCAGACTCCGTGTGCGTCGTCGGCATCCGCACCGTCAACGACCGCCACGGTAACGGCGGGTCCTCACCAGGCACCTCACCCAGCACCGTCCCAGCGGGGGCCATCGCGAGGACCGAGAGCGCGACCAGTTCCGCGGTCACAGCAGACCCTCGATCGCCTCAGCCGCGAACCGGCCCAACACCGCGGCCTCCTGCTCGAGCGGCCCGTCGAGGTCGCCCGAGCCGCCACCGCCACGCGGCCACCCGTAGAAGAAGCCCGCCAGCCCGGCACCTCCGCCGCGGGCCCGGTCCGGCCCAATCTCCACGGACATGCCGTCCGGGAGGATGTCGTATGACACGGTGTGCGCCAGCGGACGAAAGTGCCGCGACGACCGCGCCTGCGCCGCATAGGCGTCCTTCACGTTCAGACCGGCCTTCGACAGGGTCGGCTGCACCGCACGCCTCACCTGCCCCGCGGCTACCCCCAGGCGGGTAGCGAACGCCTCCAGCTCGGACGTGTCGAGGTGTGCGGACATTAGCGTGTCCTCTCATCCACGAAGCAGCGGTAGGCAGACGCGTGCTCTTTGAACGGCGCGGACTGCACGATCCGGAACCGGCGGCCGACGAGGAACGTGTCGGTTGAGTCGGTCACCAGAGCGTTGTCACCGACCTGCGGGTAGAACGACCCCACCGGGAAGTGCAGCGACATCCGCTGCTCAGTGAGCGCGTGCTGACCGGCCAGGGCCGAGTGCTCGTGGCCTTCGTAGGAGGTCAGCTTCGCCTTCCCCCGATACACCTCGACCTGCTCCGTCTCACCCGTCACCGGGTCTGCCAGGTCACCAGGCCGGGTAACGACGACCTGGGTCGTCATAAGGGCCTCGGCCCAGCGGCGGCCACGCCGCAGCGTGCCACTGATCCTCATCGCACAGCCCCGATGACACCGATCCGGCCACCACCGAACCGGGCACGCAGAGCGGCCTTTGTCCGCTCCGTCAACTCCGTCGGGTCAACGACCTCTTCTGCACCGGACAGGAAGCCCTCACGGACGTCATCGACCGACCGGTACTGCAAGCCCCGGTGCCCCTCGAAGCCGTCCTGGGCGGCAGCGATACCGGCGGCCACGTACACGCACACGGTGCGGACGATGTCGGCCGGCACCTGCGTGTAGCCGTGCGTGAACGTCACCTCGAGCTCACGCGGTACCTGCCCGTAGTCATGCCACGGACGGCCACCGAGCCGCCACAGGTGCCCATCGCGCACCACGAAGTCGACGCCCTCGGTCAGTTCCTCCCCGTCGAGCTTCACGGACGAGACGGACCTGACCGGCCGGGCAGGCAGCTCGACGCGACGGGAGGACTCGGTCGCGAACCGGACCGTGGACGTCGTCTCCGTGATGGGTGTCCCCGCGGCCTCGCGGACCGCTGCCGACACAGAGGCCAGCAGCGAGTCCGCGAGAGCCACGTTGGACGTGTCGATGTTGAGCGCCGTCAGATCGGCAAGAGTCGCAAGCGGTTCCAGCGTCATGACGGCCCTCCTTGGGATTGCGTCAGCCCTCGATGGCGTCCAGGCGGGCGGACAGATCGTCAAGCGCCGCCTGGAGCCCCGTGACATCCGCAATCGAATGGGTGTGCGTAGCAGGCGGGAACGTGGACGGCTTCCCCGTCACGTCCTCCCACGAGACCTCACCGCCACCGCCGGGGGCATCCCCAACGACGACGTACTCCTTCGGGAGCGGCCCCCTGTAGGACTCGCCTGCGGAACGGAACGAGACCGGCTTAGGGAGAGACATACGAACTCACCCGCCGATCAAGCGATGCTGACATCAGCAGCGGCCAGGTTTGCGGGACGAATCACGCGACCGCCGTAGACGTGCAGCCCACGCACACCGTCACCGAACTGGTTCTCCAGCCGCAGCGCCTCAGTGTTGAGGATCTGCTCGGCGTAGGTCGTCGCGATCGAGTGCCCAGCGAGGACACGGAACGCGCCGCCGTCCTCCGGCACCCGGTTGGACTCGATGACGTCGAACCCGGCAGCCCGCCCGACGAACCCGTTCCGGAGCCCCTGGGTGGTGCCTGACGCGTCCGCCCGGATGAACCGGTCATCCTTGAGCAGGAGACCGTACAGCTCGGGCGGGATCACGACGAACCGGCCCTCGTCCGGGGTGTTCGTCCGGGTCAGGATCGTCCGCAGCTCGACGAGAAGGTTGTAGGCGTCGCCCTCCACCGCCCCGAGCGTGACCGCCCCGAGGTCGTTGTTACCGGTGACGGCATCCGACATCGTCTCGGCCACGAAGCTGTCAGCCTCGGCGGCGAGGTTGTAGGAGGCCCCGACGGTGGTCTCCTCGACGAACCCAGGAAGCGCCTGGCGCCGGTCGACGTCATCGACCGTGAACGCGAAGTACTTCTCCTGGTCGACCACGAGGGTCTGCTGCGTCGAGGACAGCTGGTCCCAGGTGATGTTCGTGTTCCGTGTGTAGGTACGCACGGCGGGGTCGTTGAACGACGTGATGTGCACGGTGTCACCCGCGCGAGCGATGTCGCCCTCGTAGTTCCGGTTGATGACACCGGCCTGGGCGTAGGTGAGGCGGTCCCGCAGCGCCTTGAGCAGGGCAGCGGACCACACCTCCGGGATGAAGTTTGCGATAGCCATGGTTCATGGCCTCCTATCGGTCAGTGGTTGATACCGAGGAGGTCGTCAAGTCGACCCTCGGCGCGTGCGGCATTGATCTGGTCAGGGGACATGCGTGCCAGGTCGTCCCGCGTCAGCTGCCCGACGTCCCCACCCTTGCGGTGAGTGCCGGGAGACTCGAACACAGGCCCCGTCGTGGTGCCGCCTTGCGCGGCGAGGTAAGGCTTCGCGCCCACCAGCTCTTCGATGGCGGCGGTGATGGACTCCCGGTCCACCTCGCCGTCATCCCCGACCTCGAACCCGTCGAGGTCGATGAACCTGAGAGCGTCGTTCGGGTCCGCCAGCCTGGATGCGGCAGCGGCCCGAATCTCAGCCTTCAGGATTCGTTCGTTCGCCTTGGACAGCGCCTCGGCCTCAACCTTCCGGCGCTCCTGCTCCTCGGCGTACTCCTTCTCGCGGCCCTCAAGCTTGGCCTGGAGCTCCTCGATCTGACGCCGGAGCGTGCCGGCCTCACCCTTGACCTTCTTCTCGAGGTCGCGGTTGATCTTCTGGAGCTTGCGTGCCTCGGCCTCCCAATCCGTCGCCTGCTCGGCGGTGTCCTGGTCGGCCTGCTCGGTGTTGTCGGCAGTCGACTCGCCGGCAACAGTGCTGTCCTCCGCGACCTCAGCCGCGTCAGTGGTCGTGTCAGACATCAGACGGTCTCCCCTTACGGAAGGTTGGTGAAACGGGCCCCGCGCCCTTCCGGCGAGGGGACAACTACGAGACGGCTCAGAGAACCCAGCCGGACAACTTCAAGAGGCGCTCCGCGTCGGCCCGGTTCTCCGCGATGTCGAAGATCGAGTCCGGCATCAGCCGCGGCGCCCGCAAACGCCCCCGCGTGTCCTGCGCATAGCCCGCGCCCCGCATCGACTGCCCAGCCCAGCCACGCCGCGTCACACCCTCAGTCGTGTACCGCACGTTCCGGCCATACACCTGCGCCTTGTGCACAGACCCCGCATAGCCACCGCGGGTCCACCGCGCCCGATACGCGTTCACGAGCTGGTACGGGTCACCGTCGAACTCGCGGTACGCCTTCGCGTTCGCACGCGACCCCAGCGCCTTCGCCAGCGCGTCATCGTCCAGGCTGTCCAGATGCGCCCGCGGGTCCGTCAACAGGTCCCCAGCGACCGACTCCGACGCCGGGATAGACACACAGTCACAGCCCGGGTGCCGCTCGAACGCCGTGTAATAGGTCCGGCCCGCGAGGATGATGCAGCGGCCACACGACGGCGGAGTCAGCATCCGCACGTACATGGGCTTGTGCCGCGCCCGCGACTCCAACCGCTCCGCAGACCGAGCCGTGTCATCAATCACGGTGCCCAGCGTCCGCGTCAGCCACTGGCCCCCGCCGCGCAGCGCCGCCGGAACCGCTACACCGCTACCGACGGCGGCCTTCGCGCGAGCAACCGCCCCATAGGCGAGCGACTGCACCGCACGCCCATCACCAGCCGTTCCGCCCCACGCACCAGGAACCGGCGCCCACGACGCGTCACGCACCACCTGGCCCGTCTCCGCGAGCACCTCCGGCACATACAGACGCGCCATGTCCGCAACGGCGTCCTGAGCCTGCACAGTCGCAGCCAGCACCGCCGGCCCCACCGCGCCCTCCCAGGCCGCGTCGAAGTCATCCGTCATCCGCGACCACGAACGCCGCACCGACGCCAACGCGGCACGCTTCTCCCGACGAACCTCAGCCGCGAACCGTCTAGACGCCCGCGGCGGCAGCATCGTCCTTCGCCCCCAGCTGCGCCAGGTACGGGTCCTGCTCCTCGTCCCGCTTCATCGCCATCACCCGCTGCACGTCCGACGGTGACAGCCCGTACTCCTCAGCGATCCACTGGAACGGGAAACCGGCCTGGCGCATCTTCAGCAGCCCATCCATGAGCTGCTCCTCAGACCGGTACTGAGGCTTCCGCCACCGCGGCTCCCCGTACACGATCTGCTCCGCCTGCGCCGTCTGCCCCTCAGCGAGCGCCGCCAGCCGGTTAATCTCCTTCACCGACCCCGACGCGTACCCGATCCGCTCCCACGTCTTCGACACGAGACCGGCCTCGGACAGTTCGTACCCGGTGGCGGGGATGTTCGACTTCGACAGCAGGTAGTGCCCCGGCGTCCGCGTCTGCGCCGCGACGTGCCCGAGCGCCTGCTCAATCACAGCCGACAGCGGCCCCGGATCGGCAGCAGACCACTCACCGATCGTCGGGTTCTGCCCACCCTGCGACGCCGGAATGTGGATCATGCGGTCACGGATCAACGCATCAAGCTCGAGCGGACGCTCCCCGATCTTCTGGCCGTCATCGTCCAGGACCGGCACCATCAACTGCTCGCCCCCGAGCACCGCACGACCCGGCAGCGACGCATAGTCCAGCGTGTTCAGCAGGTACGCCCAGATCAGGTTGATCGCGTCCTGCATCGCTCGTACCCCTGCGATGTCGGACAGCGGGTCGTTGTCAAGGAGGGCCTGGTTACGGAACTCGACAAGCGCGACCGCGCCGAGCGGGTTCGGACGCTCCACAGCGCCCCGCGCCGTGTCGAACTCCCACCCGTCTACCTCCGGCGGCACGAACCGCTCACCACCCGCGACAGCGACCTTGTCACGCTTCACCGACAGCACCGACCCCGGCAGGTGTAGTTCGCCGTACTCGGTCTTGTCGTCCTGCCACAGCACCAGCCCAGCGCGCCGGTCACGCGTGATCGGGTCGTAGAGCACCGCAGCAGAGTCCGGGTGCTCGAACGTGATGCGGGCACCACGCGGCGTCGGCGACACCAGCGCAAACGAACGCTTCGCCACCGTCATCATCATCAGAGCCTCAGCCAGGCCCCGATCCGCGTCGTTACGCTCCCACCGCCGCCCAATCTCCGGGTCGACCGCCGTCGCACCCTCCAGCCGCATCCCCAGGTAGTGCATCCGCTCCACCGGAGCCTGCGCCACCGGCATACACCAGTTGTCCGAGAAATCCTCAAACCGGTGCTGGAAATACGCCTTGAACTCATCCGACGCAAACCGCATCTTGCCCTCAGTGCCCTTGAAGTAGCGCACATTCAGAGCGATGTCGGAACGACGGCCACGAATCACGTCCGAGAGCTGCTTCGTCAGCGCCAACGCGTCCTGCGGGGTGATCTTCGCCAAAACAAGTCACCTCCGACGCGTTGTAGACGATGTGAGAACGTAGGTCTTCGTGTCTTGCGGCCAGCCCTCGGCACGCGCATCCGATGCCGCCTCATGCGCGAGAACCGCCGTCACAGCGGCATCGATCTTCTGAGCCTGCCCAGGCTTCCCCAGCCCATACCGGTCCGCCGGCTTCGCAACCCTCCGGGCATGCCCCATGTGAGTCATCGTGATCGGGCACCCATCATGCGAGATCAGCCCCGACGCCAAGTCGGCCTCGAACCGCCGCAGCGCCGCGAACACCGCATTCACGCGGGTCCCACCGGACATCTGCCACGGAATGAACACCTTCGGCCCGTGAGCCTGATCCCACGTGCCAATCTCCGACGACCACGACGACTCATCACGGAACCCCGGGTCGCAGTACACCCGCACCAGCCGATACCGCCGCGCGAGCTCCTCCCACGCCACATGAACCTCGGACCGCGGGATACGGCCACCCCACTCGGCCGGGTTCCAGATCGTCGGACGACGATCCGGCCCATACCGCGGCGTGAACACGTACCCGTCACGGGTCTCGAGCTTGATGCACGTGAAGTCGTCGTTATCCGATCCATCGAAACCGCCCGCAACGTAGATCCCGTCGGGCGGGTCAGGCAGCCACACGTCGTCGGGCATACGCCGCCTCCCACGCACCCTCCGGCAGCCACGACCCCGCACCGTAAACGAGCCGGTTCCCGAAGAACCGCTCAGCCTGCGCCGGGTCACGCTCCAGAATCTCCGCGGCCTCAGCCTCGATCGCGTCGAGGTTCACCCACGGCGACCCCTCATACACGAACGCGTGAATCTTCCGCCGCGACCGCTTCTCCAGGTACGACAGCCGGTTCCCGTGCTCATCCCGCAGCGACGGCTCCAAGTCCGGGTTGCGGTAGAACCGGAACACGTCCTCAACCGACGACTCCCACGTCTGCTGCGCGACACTGTTCTCCGTCGGGTCCCACGCGTTCGTCGTCTCGAGTGCCCGACCCTCCATACCGGCCAGTCCGCGGCGCTGGTCGTTCGCGGGCTTCTCGAGCCGGTTCGCCTTCGTGTAGGTCCCGACCTCGTCCTGCACCGCGAACGTGATCGGCTGCCCCAGCCGCGACAGCCCCGACGACGTCACCGGCGTAATCGTGTTAAACCCCGCAGCCTCCGGAGCACCCGGCGGCGGCAAAACCTTGATCGACGACTCGTGGACCCGCAGCACCTCACCAAGCGGCCCCATCGCGACCATGTTCTTGAGCGGCCCGTAGGTGTTGTCGACCTGGTCTTCCGAGGCGGCCATGAGCTGGATCTTCGGGGACATGTGCCGTGTCCCCTTCGGCTCGCCCGGCAGGTACTGGTAGTCCCAGCCGCACGGGCACCCGTGGTCGGCGCACACGTACCAGTCGCCCTTGCGTGCCCAGCCGGCGAACAGCGACGGCCCTGCACCCTCGAACGCGGTGATAGCGGCGGCGAGCGGCCCCTTCCCGGTCTTCTGCGGCGCCACGATCATCGACCGCCGGTACACGAACGCCCGACCCTTAAGCATCTGCCGCGGGTCCTCGTAGAAGACCGCGTCCTCACGGACCCGGTAGTGGTTCGCCACGATGAAGAACTGCCAGTCCGACAACACGAACTCCGCACCAAGCGCCAGACCGTCCGGCACCCGGCAATGCTGCTTGATCCACGCCTCAGCCAGGTCACCGAGCGTGGGAAAGTCGATCGGGGTGACCTTCGTCGCGCGAGTCACCGTCAGGCCCTCAAACGACGAACCGGAACCGGCTCCTCCGACTCCTCACCAGGCTCAACGGCCTCAGAAGCGGGCTCGATGTCCGCAGCAGCGATCGCCCAACCGTTCTCCTTGAGCCCGGCCGGCGTAAGCCCGATCTGGTCAGCGAAGCGATGCACCTGAGCGAGCAGCGCCGCCCCAGCATCCGGCTCCTCACACCGCACCGACGTACGCACCCACAACGCCACCGTCCGATGACGCCACGGCTCACGCGCCCACGCCGCAGCCTGCGGAGTACGCCACGCCTCAGCCCACACCACGAGCTCACGCTCCGACGGGCCAGCCAACGGGAACTCAGGGACCTCACCCCGGTAGCCCTCGTTCGGCAACGCCTGAAACGACAGACCACGACGAGCAGACCGACCCGAGTGCGGGTCAGCCGCCGGCCCCGAACGGTTACGAGCACCTCCACGAGCCATGAACGATCACCTCACACCGCCTTACGCGGCACTCGAAACGACGGCCACCCTTGCGGCAACCGTCGAAGGTAAAGAAAAGACCAAGCCCAGGGCGGCCCCGGAACGTCTGAACCCTCCCGACCTTCCAGAGCCC
>NZ_DAHVQP010000113.1:0-46297 GCF_027317685.1 Saccharomonospora sp. | reverse complement strand
GTGAGAAGCAGTCTGCTCAGGGCGGTCGAAGCGCGTCAAGCTTGTTGTGTTCGCCCGATAAGTCCGACGTGGCAGGGGGGACCCGGGTTCCCGCTTTGGGTCTCGAAATGGCAACGGCGGGACCTCATGTACGAGATCCCGCCGTTGCCGTCGAAGAGGTAAGACCCCTACTGGGACACGACCTCCAGCTGCAGGTCCACCGTCACCTCGGGGTGCAGGCGGGCCTGAACCTGGTGCTTGCCCAGCGTCTTGATGTGCTTGCCCGTGTCGATGATCCGCTTGTCGAGCTGCGGGCCACCGGCGGAGGAGATGGCACCGACGATGTCGGCCGCCGTGATCGAGCCGAACAGCTTCTTCGAGCCCTCGGCAGCCTTGCCCTGAACCTGGATGGTGCCGAGGTTCTTCAACGTGGAGCGAATCTCCTTGGCGTGGTCGAGGTCGCGGATGCGCCGCGCCTCCTGGGCCCGCTGGATGGTGCGGATGTTCTTCTCCGCGCCCTTGGTCGCCGTGATCGCGAGGCCACGCGGCAGCAGGTAGTTACGCGCGTAACCGTCCTTGACCTCGACGATGTCACCGGGGCCGCCGAGGTTCGCCACGTCGGTCGTCAGGATGATCTTCGCCATGTCTGACTTCCTCCTCAGCGAGCCGTCGACGTGTAGGGCAGCAGCGCCATCTCCCGCGAGTTCTTGACCGCGATGGCGATGTCGCGCTGGTGCTGGCTGCAGTTACCAGTGACCCGGCGGGCACGGATCTTGCCGCGGTCGGAGATGTACTTCCGCAGCATGTTCGTGTCCTTGTAGTCGATCGGCTCGGGGTGGCCCTGCTTCTCGGCCTTGCAGAACACGCAGACCTTCTTCTTCGGCTTGCGAACGGGTGGCTTCGCCACGATGTACTCCTGAGGAACGTCGTGTGTGGTTGCTTTGCGATGTGAGGCCGCTAGAACGGCGGTTCGTCGGAGAAACCGCCCGCGCCGCCCGCGGGAGGTGCCGACCCCCACGGGTCGTCAGCGGGAGCGCTGCCGAATCCGCTACCGCCGCTGCCTCGACTGACCTTGTTGACCTTCGCCGTCGCGTAACGCAGTGAGGGACCGATCTCGTCGACCTCGAGCTCGACGACCGTGCGCTTCTCGCCTTCCTTGGTCTCGAACGACCGCTGCTTCAGCCTGCCCTGCACGATGACCCTGGCGCCCCTGGTCAGGGACTCGGCGACGTTCTCAGCCGCCTGGCGCCAGATGTTGCACCGCAGGAACAGTGCCTCGCCGTCCTTCCACTCGCCGGTCTGGCGGTCGAAGATGCGGGGCGTGGACGCGACCGTGAAGTTCGCGACAGCGGCGCCCGAAGGCGTGAACCGCAGCTCCGGGTCGGCGGTGAGGTTGCCGACCACAGTGATGATGGTGTCTCCGGCCATCCGGTATCAGCCTCAGGCCTTCGCGCCGGCCTTGGCGGCGGCCTTCTTCGCGCCGCGCGGCGGACGCCTGCGAACGACCTTGGTCCGCAGCACGGTCTCCTGGAGCGAGAGCTGACGGTCGAGCTCGGAGACGGCCTCGGGCTCGGCGAAGAGATCCAGAACGGCGTAGATGCCTTCGGAGTTCTTACCGATGTCGTAGGCCAGCCTGCGGCGACCCCACACGTCGACCTTCTCCACGTTGCCGCCGGACGAGCGGATGACCTCGAGGAACTTCTCCAGGTTCGGGGCGACGGTGCGCTCATCGAGCGATGGGTCGAAAATCACCATTATTTCGTAATGGCGTGACACAACCACTCACCTCCTATGGGCTCATGCGGTCACGGACGGTCCGTGACAGGAGGGTTGTTCGACCGCACAGTCTAATCGCGGGGCCCGACCAGGCACCTCGCGGGCAGGCGGTTTCTCAGGAGGCCCGGCGCAGCGCCCAGGTGCGGACGAGTCCCGCGGTGACGGCGGCGAGCGCCACGACGGCGAGCAGCATGGGCAGCTGTACCGCCTGCTGTCGGTCCTGCACCGCCAGCGCGTCGGCGTCACCGGCGTTCCGGAGATCGGAGCCGTGCGCGCTGTTTCCCGAGTCCTCGTCGCCGAGAGAACCGTACGAAGGAGTGAGGGGTTCGCCGGGGACACCGCTGGACGGGGCGTACTGCAGGTCCTCCGGCACGGAGATGCCCGCGCCCGGCGCTTCGGCGGCCGGGATGCCGTCGTAGTCCCTTCTCTTGGCCATGGCCTCGCCGGTGTTCTGGAAGCCGCCGTCCCGCCCGTCGGCGTCCGCGTCACCGGAGTGCGGGTGCGTGCCGGCGGAGTTCTCGTCCGAACGGTCGGGTGAGTCGGGAGTCGGTTCGGAGGAGGGCTTGGGCTGAGTGGACCGCTGGGTGTGGTTGGTGGCCTCCACCGTCAGTTGACATGCGGCCGAGACCGTCTCGGCGATGCTGTCGAGCGTGGTCCGCTGGGTGGACGGCAGGGCACCGAGCCCGGCCTTGCCTTCGAGTGCCTGCCGGACGGCCGCGCCGATCGCCTCGCCGCTGATGCTGCTGGTCGGGGCATCGGGGACGGTGCCGACCTCGACCTGGGTGTCGGAGATCTTCCTGGCCAGGTGGTTCGGCCAGATGGTGAGGTGGTGGACCACGACGATGGTCCTGGCTTCCTCGGCACCCGCTCTGACCAATTCGGACACCGATGCGCCGTCCAGGGCCACCATGTCGCCGACTCTGCCACCGACCGCGCCCGTGCAGTTGTCCGCTACCGCGGTCGCAGCCGCCGCCGTGCCCGCCGTGAGGACGGTCATGCCGCCGACCACCGCTGTCGCGGCGATCGTGGCGAGCGCTCTGCGGGCCACCCGGGAGAAAGCGGTGGGGCTGATCCGCACTGGACTGTCCTCCTCGTTGACTCCGTGTCGATTAGGAACAACGACGGAGGGACGTGGGAAGTGACGCGAATCGGGGAAGTGACCTGAACTACAGCGCCGGTCCCGGGTGAACGCCCGCAGCGTCCGGCGGTCCGGCGCTGTGTCGGTCCATCGCCGATGGCTTGCCGATGGATTCCCGACAGATCGACTTGTCGACATGTCGGCGTATCGGTTTGTCGGCGTGTCTGCGTGTCTGTCTTATCAATGGAGCAACTTACGGCGAGCCCACGTGTGCGCCAGCGCGGCGGCCACCACCACCAGCGAGATCACCGCGAGCAGGAACGGCAGTCGGTCCAGTGTTCCGGGCTCCTGCGCATCGTGGTTGGTGTGCTGTTGAGCGGCGAACGTGTCGCCACGGTCGCGCTCCGTCGTGGAGGGCGCCGAAGTGGTGCCTTCCAGCCGGTCGATCGTCGCCCGTGCCGGGCCTCCGCCCTGGGCGCCAGTACCCGGAGGCGACGCCGTGGGGGTGCCCGCCACCGAGGTGTCGGAGTCCTCGGCGCTCTGGGAGTCCTCGGTGTTCTCGGATGTGTCGGTGGACGGGGAAATCGTGTTTTGCGGAGGTGAGGTTGTGGTGGTCTCACTTTCACCGTCAATCTCACCTTGTTGTGTGTCACCTGAATCGGGATTCTTTGTTTCGTTTTCCCCGAGGATGTCCTGAAAGGGTTTCTTGATCGCGTCTACGGTGTTTTTCCCGGATTCGCACAAGGCACTCAACGCCTCGGCGAGCGACTCCGGCTGGTTGAGACCGAACTCGGCCCAGAGGTTGAGCACCTCCGCGTCCAACGCGAGCAGCTCGTCGTCCTCGTTCTTCTCGAGTTCTCTGCAGATACCAGCGTCGATGGGGTTGGAGTCCTGCGCGTACGCGTTGCCCGGGAAGAGCAGCAACGCCAGCAGGCCAGCCAGTGCCAACGTGGCGCTCGTCGAGCCGATATGCCTGTTGTTCCGGTCCACGCTTTCCATGAGCTTTTTCGCCCTCACTCCTCGGGTGCGGTCGAAGTCCCGCGCCTTTTCCCGCTGATATGTGATCTTGGTCAAATTCCTGGGACAGGGTCACGGTACTCGATTTTTCGGCGGATGAATCGTTACCCTCGCCGAATGCAGATCGGCGCGCATGTCCGTGATGACGCTCCTTTGTCGGCGGCCCGCGAACGAGCCGCGGACGCCGTACAGTTCTTCCTCGCGGATCCGCAGGGCTGGAAGAAGCCGCAGCCGCACCCACAGGCGGCCGACCTCGCCGACGCGGGTATCGCCGTCTACATCCATGCGCCGTACGTGCTCAACGTGGCGTCGCTGAACAACCGCATCCGCATCCCCTCGCGCAAGGCCGTGGCCCAGCACGCCGCCGCGGCGGCCGAGACGAAGGCGCGCGGCCTCGTCGTGCACGGCGGCCACGTCCGTCAGGGCGAGGACCCCGCGGAAGGGTTGGCGAACTGGCGCAAACTGTTCGAGCGGCAGGCCGAACAGGGCGGTTTCGAGGTGCCGTTGCTGATCGAGAACACCGCTGGTGGCGCGGGTGCGATGGCCCGCGAACTGGACATGATCGCGAGATTGTGGGACGAGGTCGCCGACTTCGGCGCCGGGTTCTGCCTGGACACCTGTCACGCGTACGCCGCGGGTTGGGACCTGGCCGAGACGGTGGAGCGCGTGCAGGCGATCACCGGCCGGATCGACCTGGTGCACCTCAACAACTCGCGCGACGCGTGGGGTTCACAACGCGATCGTCACGCGGGCATCGTCAGCGAGGCGGGAACCATCGACCCCGAGCTGTTGGTCGAGGTGGTTCGGGAAGCCGCGGCACCGGTGATCGTGGAGACGCCCCAGGACGATCAGGCCACCGACATCGAGTTCCTGCGCGAACGGCTCTGATCGGAATCGAGGTGCTCACCTCGCGACTTGTGCCGCTTCCTCTGTCCACGTCGGAGCCGGGGTAGGACGATGCGGTCCTCGGCCCCGTCGAGCACCCCGCCCGCGGGATCGTCCACACCGTGGATCCGCACCAGGTCCTGAGCCGGTCGGTAGATCTCTCGCAGGATCAACACACAGAGCAGGACCACCACGACGTCACGCACGACGACCGTGCCGAGGAACCAGCCCTCCGGCAGGCCCTTGTTGTCCATGCCGAGGTAGTAGAACATGCGCGGGGCCCACACGAGCGCGTCCACGACCATCCAACCGAGCAGCAGCCGCCACCGTGGGATGGCCAGCACGGCCAGCGGCACCAGCCACAGCGAGTACTGCGGGCTCCATACCTTGTTGGTCAACAGGAAGGCCGCCACGACGAGGAAGCACAGCTGCGCCACTCTTGGCCGGCGCGGGGCCGACAGCGCGACGTAGGCGATACCCGCGCACAACGCCAGGAACAGTGCGCCGCTGACGGTGTTCAAGATCGTCGGTGCCTGTCCCTGGGCGAGCGGGCCGTCGAAGCCCTGCCAACCCGTGAAGTACGAGACCACGTTGTACAGCGAGTCGGGGTCCATGTCCCGCTGGGTGTTGAGACGGAAGAACTCCGACCAGCCTTCCCGAAGGAAGATCATGAAAGGCAGGTTGAGGACACCCCACGTCACGGCCGCGGCTCCGGCCGTACGCGCCCACGCGCCGAGCTTCCCTGCCCGCAGACACAGCACGAGCAGCGGCCCGAGGAAGAACAACGGATAGAGCTTCGTCGCGGCCCCGACACCCAGTAATACGCCCGCGAGGACTGGTTTTCTGCGAGCCCAGGCCAACAGTCCCGTGGCCGCCGCGGCGGTGGCGAGCGCGTCGAAGTTCGTGAAGGCGTGCACCACCACCAGCGGTGACACGGCCACGAGCGCCGCATCCCAGACACGGCGCTGCGCGGTCCGGGCCACCGCCCAGACCGTGACCAGCCAGGCCGCGGACAGAAAGAACGCCGTGATGTTGAAATACACCGCGACGGGCAACGCGCCCGGTAACCAACCCGACTGGGCCGCGGCGCCCCAGCCGTGTGTGAGCGTGGCGTTGACCCACTGGAACAGCCCGCTGAGCACGGGATATTCCATGTAGCGGACCTGCTCGTGCTCGGTTCCCTCGTTTTCCACCCAACTGGTGGCGTACGGGAAGGTGTCCTCCTGGTCGAGCCGCTCGGCGGTGTAGAGCGGGACGATGTCCGAGTAACACATCGCCACGTACTGCCTGTCCGAGCGCCAGTCGAGCTCGACGTCGCCTTGCTCGGTGACGTACTGCTGGATACAGGCGGCCTTGCCGAACCAGCCCGCCGTCAGACCGAGGACCGCCAGCAGCAGACAGACGCGCAGCGGAGTCCAGAACCAGTGCCGACCCACGGCCGCGTGGCAGCCGAGCGGCCCGCCCACGGGGCGGGTGACCGCCTCCGCGAGCGGATCCGACCAGCTCGGAATCACCCGCTGTGATGCGTCCAGCGACGCGGTGTCGGGCGTCGAAGTCTGCTGCGAGCCATAACTATCGCTGGACACGTCGCGAATGTTACGTGTCGGTGCTCAGCGATGTGTGCGCAATCCCATCAGGACTCCTCGCGGTCCTGCCGATCGAACGGCCAACCGCCCGGATCTCCCGGATCCTCGTCGTCCCCGCCACCGTCACCCGGTGGCTCCGGGACCTCGGGGTTGCTCGGCATCTCCGGCACCGTGACGTCCGGGTCCTCGTCCTCCGGAGGCGCCGACGGATCGGTCGAGGGGGTCTCCGAGGTCTCGCTTTCCTCGGAGTCCTCGTCGGGCGTTTCGGTCGGCGACGCGTCGTCCTGCACCGGCGGGGGCGGAGGAACGGGCCTGCCGATCGGCTCGACCTGCTCGAACTGCTCCATGGGTTTGCCCTGGAGGTAGGAGTCCATGAAGGTCTTCCAGATCTCGCCGGGCAACCCACTGCCGTAGATCGGGGCGTTGTTCGCGTTCCGGATGGGTTGGTGTTCACCACTTCCCACCCAGACGGCCGCGGAGACCTGCGGGGTGTAGCCCACCATCCAGGCTTCGGAGTTCTCGTTCACCCGCATGCCGTTCTGGTCCTCGTACTGGTGCGTGCCGGTCTTACCCGCGCAGGGGCGTCCTCCGGCACAGGCCAGCCTCGAGTCGCCCTCCACGACCGGGATCAGCGACTTGGTGACGTTGCCCGCAATCCGCTTGCTCTCCTCGGGGTCGTCGGAGAAGGCGGGCTCGCCCTCGGTGGCCACCTCGGAGGTCTCGTCGAACACCACCTCGCCGTCCGCGGTGGTCAGTTTGGCGACGAAATGGGGCTCGTGTCGGATTCCGTCGGCGGCGAAGGTGGCGTACGCGGAAGCCATGTGCAGCGGCGACACCATGATGTCACCGCCGCCGATGGAGATGTTCCCGTCGAGCTTGTCCATCGTGGGCAGGGGGTTGACGCCGTCGCCCTTTTCGGGGATGCCGGCGTCCGAAGCCGCGTCGGCCACCGCCTGCGGACCCACTTCGTTGACGACGATGTCGAAGAACACCGTGTTGATGGACCGTTCCATCGCCTCGGCGACGGAACACGGGTATTCGCACTGGGCGTTTTCGGAGTTGCGTACCTCGCGGCCACCGAATTCCCTCGGGGAACTGCCGTCGTAGACCTCTCCGAGGCCCTTGCCCTGCTTCAGTAGCGCCACGAGGTCGAACGGTTTGAACGACGAGCCCGGGTTACGTTGCGCGGAGGCCCAGTCGTACTGGTTCCCGTCCGCCTCGTAGGGGCCGCCGTAGTAGGCCAGTACTCCGCCGGTGTCCGGGTCGACGGCCACCAATGCCTCTTTCAGCATGTCCGGCTGGCCTTGCATGACCTGTTCGACGGCCTTCTCGGCGGCTTCCTGCGCCTCCTTGTCGATGGTCAGGTGAACTCTGTAGCCACCCGACTGGAGATCCTCCTCCGGGTAGCCCTTGTCCTCCAGCTCCTGCTTGACCCGCTGCTGGATGTACTTCTTGGGACCGCTGATGGTCTCCGGCCTGGCCTCTTCGATCGGGATCAGCTCAGGCAGCGTCGCCTTGTCCCGCTCGGCCTGGCTGAGCCAGTTGTTGGCCACCATCTGGTCCATCACGTAGTTCCAGCGCTTTTCCCGTACCTCGGGGTTCTCCGACCGGCTGGGCTGCTGGATCATCCCGGCGAGCAGGGCGGCCTCGGAGGCGTTGAGGTCCACGGCGTCCTTACCGAAGTACGCCTGGGCGGCCGTCTGGATACCGGACGCGCCCCGACCGAAATAGATCGTGTTCAGGTAGGCGGTGATGATCTCGGACTTGGACTGCTCGTTGCTCATCTTGAAGGCCTTGACGATCTCAGTCCATTTCCGAGTGATCGAGTAATCGTCGTTCTCGGTGGCCACCTTGATGTACTGCTGGGTGATGGTGGAACCACCACCGACGCCCCCGGTCAACTGGTTGTACACCGCGCGCAGGATGCCGCTGATGTCGAAGCCGGGGTTGGTCTCGAACGTCGAGTCCTCGGCCGCGTAGACCGCGTGTTTCACCACGGGCGTGATCTCGTGGGGCTTGAGCAGGATGCGGTTACCGCCGTCGGCCGGGATATCGCGCCCCATCTCGGTCTCCCCGTCGGAGTAGAGGTAGGTCACGACCTTGTCCTGCTGTGCGGCCACGGACTCGGGCGTGGGGACGTCCACGAGGAAGTACGTGATCGCGAAGGCACTGGCCGGAAGCACGAAGAAGAGGCAGATGAAGGCGTAGAGACTCCGCCGGATGATCTTCCAGCGGCGTTTCCGGCGTTGCGCCGGAGTGAGCGCCTTGCCCTTCTTGCCCTTCTTGCCCTTCTTGCCGTTACTCGGGGCGGGCGTGTCGTTCGGGTCGTCGATTCCGGGTTCGTGCAGCCGGTCTCCGGACCTGGGACGGTCGGGGGCGTCGAAACGGTCGTAGCCGTCACCGTCGAACCCGCCGTCGGCCGTGCCGTTGTAGGCGCGGTGGGTGATCAGCTCGGGTTCGCGTTGCTCTGCCTCGTCCGGCGCGCCCGGCACCGCCGCGGCGGCCGCGACCGGTCGCTCACCGGGCCTGCGGGGTGGCCGTTGCCCACCGGGAGGCGGGGCCGGCCTGCGGGGCCCGCGCGGCGGCGCCTCCTCCCCGGAACGGGACGTGGGCTGCGGGTGCTGTCCGCGCCTTGCGGGAGGGCCCGGAGGATGCTCTCCCGGCGCTGCCTGGGGGCGGCGGGGCCGTTGGTCGGGCGAACGCCGACCGTGCGGGTCCGGCCCGCCGGGCCGCGGCGGCTGCTGTCCCCGGACGCCGGGTGGTGGCTGGGGCGAACGCTGTGGGTTCTGAGGGTTCTGTGGGTTCTGGGGCCTGCGAGGTCGTTCGGGGTGCCGGTTACCGGCGGGCGGGGGGCCTTGGGGCGGATGCGGACGTTGCCCGGGGTGTGCGGGGCGACGCTCCGGGGGACGGGGAGCGCGAGGCCGTTCATCGCCCGTCGGCCACTGCGGCCTGGCGGAGTGCCCTTCCGGACCACCGGAACCGGGCCAGCGCCTGTCGCCGGGTTCTTCCTCCGGCCAGGGGTGGTTTCTCTGGTCGTTCACTCAAGACCCTCCCAGATCGGCGCTTGCTGGCACGCCGTTCTGTGAACCGAACCTACGTGCACCGCGGCAACGCGTGTGGCCACAAGTGTGCAGCCGGTGTCGTGTGTCACTGCTCCGCCGTCCTCCGGGACGGCGGGTGCGGGGACCCGGTTCCGAGGACGTACGACTTGACGAGATGGTTCCAGCCGCACAGCCGACACACCTCGACCACATACACGGTGAACTCGCTGAACAGGTTGGCCATGCGGTCCAGCTCTTCCGGAGCCTTGGCCGAACCGGCCACATGCTTCAGTTCGTCGCCGTACACCCAGCGCACGTCGGTCAACACGTCCCGGTGACACACAGGACATGTCGCCGAGCTGGGAGTTCCGTGGAACTTGGCAGCTTTGAGCAGGTAAGGCGTGGCATCGCAGACGTCGAGAGTGCTGACCCTGCCGGAGTAGAACTCGGCCAGCACCGCGCGCCGCTGGAGCGCGTAGTCGACAACCTGCCGCTGGTTTCGCACGCTCACAGGGTACGGGCTTTTGATGGTCGGATGTCTGAGAGTCGCGAGAAGAACCGCGGCGGGAACTGCGAAGAGAACGATGCGTAACCGTGCAGACACGCCGACATCCGGGTAACGATTCGATGAACACCATCGGTGATGGCGGGTTCGATCCCCCGTTAGATCCGCCACTTCGATGTATCGGCTCGATATAATCGCGCTGTAGGTTGGGTAGTCGAGTAGCGGCGATCCACGATGGCCAACGCCGACGGTGTGGCCGACGTTCCCGGGAGGAGGTGCACTGTGCTGGAGCTCGCGATCCTCGGGCTGCTGCACGAGGCACCGATGCACGGGTACGTGCTGCGCAAACGTTTGCACGAAACGCTCGGCATGTTCCGCACCTTCTCGTACGGCTCCGTCTATCCGACTCTGCGGCGAATGCTGCGGGCCGGGTTGATCGTCGAGGAACCGGCTGAGGTGTCCACCGGTTGGAATCGCCGCGCGAAGCGCGTTTACAAGCTGACGGCCGAAGGGAAGGAACGCTTTTCCGAACTGTTGGCCGACGCCGGCCCGCAAACCTGGGACGACGAGGGATTCGGTGTCCACCTGACCTTCTTCTCCAGGACTCCGGCCGATGTGCGGATGCGGATCCTGGAAGGCAGGCGACGCCGTGTCGAGGAACGCCGCGAAGGTCTGAGGGCCGCGTTGGCGAAGGCCGAGGAGAAGATTGACCGCTACACCCGTGAGCTGCACCAGCTCGGGCTGGAGGCGAGCGAGCGGGAAGTGCGCTGGCTCAACGAGCTGATCGCACACGAACAGGCCGAGCAGCGAGGGCAGGAGCAAGGCTGACGTCCACCGACGTCGACCGACATCGCCATCGCCGCTCGACATCACCTACCACACCAGCAATGACAAGTAAGGAGATACCGGCATGGGCGACAACCGCCGCGTGAAGGTAGCCATCGTTGGCGTCGGCAACTGCGCGGCGTCGCTTGTTCAAGGCGTCCACTACTACCGCGACACGGACACGAACACGCGCGTGCCCGGCTTGATGCATGTGCAGTTCGGCGACTACCACGTGGGTGACGTCGAATTCGTCGCGGCGTTCGACGTGGACGCCAAGAAGGTGGGGCGGGACCTGTCCGAGGCGATCCTCGCCAGCGAGAACAACACGATCAAGATCTGTGACGTCCCGCCGCTGGGTGTGACCGTGCAGCGTGGACCCACGCTCGACGGGCTGGGCCGGTTCTACCAGGAGACGATCGAGGAGTCGGACGACAAGCCGGTCGACGTCGTGGAGGCACTGCGCGCCGTCGAGGCGGACGTGCTGGTGTCGTACCTGCCCGTCGGGTCCACGGAGGCGTCGCAGTACTACGCGCAGGCCGCGCTCGACGCGGGTGTGGCGTTCGTCAACGCCATCCCGGTGTTCATCGCCTCCGACCCGCAGTGGGCGGCGAAGTTCGAGCAGGCGGGTGTGCCGATCGTCGGTGACGACATCAAGTCGCAGGTCGGCGCCACGATCACCCACCGTGGGTTGGCGAAGCTGTTCGAGGACCGTGGGGTCCAGCTCGACCGCACCATGCAGCTCAACGTGGGCGGCAACATGGACTTCAAGAACATGAAGGAGCTGGACCGCCTGGAGTCGAAGAAGATCTCCAAGACTCAGGCCGTCACCTCGCAGATCGACCGCGACCTCGGCAAGGGCAACGTCCACGTGGGGCCGTCGGATCACGTGCAGTGGCTCGACGACCGCAAGTGGGCCTACGTCCGGTTGGAGGGGCGCGCGTTCGGTGACGCTCCGCTGAACCTGGAGTACAAGCTGGAGGTGTGGGACTCGCCGAACTCGGCCGGCATCATCATCGACGCCGTGCGCGCGGCCAAGATCGCGAAGGACCGCGGTGTCGGCGGCCCGCTGTTGTCGGCTTCGTCCTACTTCATGAAGTCGCCGCCGGAGCAGTACGACGACTCCACCGCCCGCGACTCCGTCGAGAAGTTCATCCAGGGCGAACTGGAGCGCTGAACCGCGTTCCGGACGCTTGCTCGATGATGTCGTGAAAGCGATGTCGCGAAGGCCACCTCGCGCGTATCCGCGGCGGGGTGGCCTTCACCGTATTCGGCGCAGGGCCTCCGGTAGTTCGGTGATGTCGTCGATGACGGCGGCGGCTTCGGCGAGGACGTTGGGGTCCGGCGGGAAGTGCGGATTGGGCACGGCGACCACCGCCATCCTGGCCGCCAGCGCGGCACGCAGGCCGTTGGTCGAGTCCTCGACGGCGGCGCAGCGCATGGGCGCGATGTCGAGCCGACGGGCCGCCTCCAGGTAGACGTCGGGCGAGGGTTTGCCCGCGTCGACCTGTTCGCTCGACACGGCCACCCGCACGAGGTCCGTGAGGCGGGCGGCGGAGAGAAAGGCCTCGATCAGCACCGGCGGTGACGAACTGGCGATGGCGACGGGGTGACGCTCGGCGACGGTCCGCACTGTTTCCTCGGCGCCCGCGAGGATGGGCGGCCCCGATTCGTACCTTGCCGCCATCCTGCCGATCACGGTGTCGGCGACCTCGTCCGCGGTGAGGCGGGTGCCGAGTTCCTCGACGAGGTAGCGCGCCCATTCCGGTGTGCTCATGCCCTGGATCGCCCGTGTGGCTTCTTCGCGCCACTGCCCGCCGTGTTCGGCGACCACGGCCCGGCGTACTTCGTCCCACATACGTTCGGAGTCCACGAGGACTCCGTCGAGGTCGAACACCACTGCATCCACCCGGATCACCGTACTCACGATGCCGCGGTCCGACACTTCGTGGAACTTCGGTTCCGCTCGCGGAGCATCACTTCGGCAGACGAGCGTTCTGTCGCCGGAGCCCGGTCGGACGCGTTCGGTACTCACGTGTCGGTACTCACCTGTCCACCTTCGGGCGTGAAGGTCACGGCGAGGTCGCACAGGGTGGCCAGACAGTGGCCGAACGGGGTGAGGACGACTCCGCCGAGGAATGAAGTCGACGAATACCGCTCAGATCCTTGCCTGAGCTAACTATTTTCCCTTGGCATGGCTAACGGAATCGCGGCGGAATGTCGTGAGTTACTCCGATGCGTACGAAGGATTTCGCTGTCTGTGAGTACTCGAAACCATTCGACTCTGTTCTCAGCCGTCAAAGAGCAACCGAAACAGGTATGGATCACCGCATTCGCGGCCGTCATCGCCTTCATGGGCATCGGGTTGGTCGACCCGATCCTGTTGTCCATCGCCGAGGGTCTGGACGCCTCACCGTCGCAGGTGACACTGCTGTTCTCCTCCTACCTCGGCATCCAGGTGCTCGCGATGCTCGTCACCAGCGCGTCCAGCGCGCGATTCGGTGCCAAACGCACGGTGCTCATCGGCCTCACCCTGATCGTGCTCGCCACATTCGCGTGTGGACTGGCGGGCAGTATCGAACAGCTGATCGGGCTACGGGCCGTGTGGGGACTGGGCAATGCCTTCTTCATCGCCACCGCCCTATCGGTGATCGTCGGCGCGGCCACCGGTGGCCAGGCCGGTGCCATCCTGTTGTATGAGGCAGCACTCGGCCTCGGACTGTCCGTGGGACCGTTGCTGGGCGCGTTCCTCGGTGACATCTCGTGGCGGGGCCCGTTCTTCGGCACGGCCGTTCTCATGTTGTTCGCTCTTGTGCTGTGCGCCGTGTTCCTACGTTCCGACGCACGGGAGGATCGTCCCCGCGTGCGCATCACCGATCCGCTCCGCGCGTTGGGGCATCCGGGCCTGCTCCGCGTGTCCGTCGGTTCCGCCCTCTACACGGCCGCGTTCTTCACGGTGCTCGCCTGGTCGCCGTTCGTACTGGAATGGGGCGCGATCGCGATCGGACTGGTGTTCTTCGGTTGGGGCGCGTGCGTGGCGGTGACCGGTGTGCTGTTGGCTCCGCGGTTGTCGGCCAGGCTCGGGGAGACGAGTGCCACTGTGGTGTCCGTACTCGGCTACGCCGTACTGCTGCTCGTCATGATCGTGCCCAGCAAGCCGTTGCTCGTGGTCGCCATCGTGGTCAGCGGTCTTGTCTCCGGTCTGTTGAACACTCTGTTCACCGGCACGGCGATGTCGATCAGCAGCGCGCCACGGCCCGTCGCCAGCGCCGGGTACAACTTCTGTCGCTGGCTCGGCGGGGCCGCCGCAGCCACGCTCGTGGGTCATATCGCCGAATGGTTCGGATTCGCCCAGGCGCCGTTCCTGGTCGCCGGGGTGCTGTGTGTGCTCTCGGCCGCTCTGCTCGCCGCGGGCCGAGGGGCGGACCGCGGTGCTGTGCCGAAGAGGGCCTCGTCCGCCGAGGGGGCAGCCGAGAAGGTCTAGATCCTTACGGTCCGTATGCGCGCAGCCGATTCGGCGGACCAGGGCTTAGACCGTTCGCCTGATGTTCACCGACAGGCATACCGTGGCTCGCTTTGAGCACTTAACGTCACCGGCGCTTGCCTTGTTCGAGTGACTGGAGGCCGTGTGTCCACAGAGCCGAGACGTCTGCTGCCCTTGCTGAGTTCTCATCGTCCTGGTCGTTCGGCCGTCACGTGCGAGTACCGCTGCGGCAACGCGTGCGCGCACCCCGCCCCGAACACGTCGGACAACACCTACTTCGGTGACGTCGCGAAGAGTGTGGTGTCGCGTCGGGGCGCACTCAAGGCGACCGCGGTGATGTCCGCGACCGCCGCGGGTTTCGCGGCTCTGTCCGGGACCGCGGCCGCCGAGGGCACCGTTCCTCCAGCCCTGGCGGGCCGGGGACGGGGCGGGAGGCCGTCGTGGCCGGTGCCGGGTACCGACTTCGAACCGGTCGAGCCCAACACCGCCGACGCGGTGGTGGTCCCCTCCGGCTACGACCAGGAAGTCGTGATCCGGTGGGGTGATCCGGTGTTGCCGGGCGCGCCGAAGTTCGACTTCCACAACCAGACCGCCGAGGCGCAGGCCAAACAGTTCGGCTACAACAACGACTTTGTCGGCCTGATCCCCCAGGACCCCTTCGGCCGGCGGAACCTCATGGTGGTGAACCACGAGTACACCACCGAGTCGCACATGTTCCCCGCCGGAACCTATGACGCCGAGAACCCGACCGAGGAACAGGTGCGGATCGGGTGGGCCGCACACGGCCTGTCCGTGGTCCAGACCGTGCGGGACCGGCGTGAAGGACTGCGGGTGGTGCCGAGCAGGTACAGCCGACGCATCACCACCGACACCGAGTTCGAGTTGCGTGGCCCGGTCGCGGGCTCGGACCACCTGAAGACCTCCGAGGACCCCGAGGGCCGCACGGTCCGCGGCACGTTGAACAACTGTGCCGGTTCGGTGACGCCGTGGGGCACGGTGCTGTCGGGTGAGGAGAACTTCAACCAGTACTTCGCGAACGCGGAAACCGTCACCGACCCCGTGCGGTCCGAGCGGTTGCAGCGGTACGGCATCTCGGGCGGTGCGACCACGCGGAAGTGGGAGCGGTTCGACAAGCGGTGGGACATCGCACAGGAACCCAACGAGTCGAACAGGTTCGGTTGGATCGTCGAGATCGACCCCAACGACCCGCACTCGACGCCGGTCAAGCACACCGCGCTCGGCCGGTTCAAGCACGAAGCCGGCAGCGTGAAGATCACCAAGGACCGTCGGGTCGCCGTGTACTCCGGTGATGACGAGCGGTTCGAATACATCTACAAGTTCGTCTCCAAAGGCAAGTACAAGCCGGGACGCAGCGCACACGCCCGTAAACACAACTCGCGCCTGCTCGACGACGGCACCCTCTACGTCGCGAGGTTCACGGGCAACAGCCCCGAAGAGGAGATCGACGGCAGCGGCGAACTGCCCTCGGACGGCCAGTTCGACGGTCGTGGCGAGTGGATCCCGCTGGCCAGCGGCAATACCTCGCACGTTCCGGGGATGACGGCGGAGGAGGTCTACGTCTTCACCCGTCTGGCGGCCGACAAGGTCGGTGCGACGAAGATGGACCGTCCCGAGGACATCGAACCCAACCCGCGCAACGGCAGGGTGTACGCGGCGCTGACCAACAACAGCGACCGTGGTGCCGCGGGCAAGGGCGCCGCTGACGAGGCCAACCCGCGTAACGGCAACCGCAACGGCCACGTGCTGGAGTGGGAGGAGGACCACGGCGACGCGGCGTCGACCACGTTCTCGTGGCGGCTGCTGCTGGTGTGTGGTGACCCGGCCGAGGCCGACACCTACTTCGGTGGTTTCGACAAAAGCCAAGTCAGCCCAATCTCGTGCCCGGACAACGTGGCTTTCGACAGCTACGGCAACCTGTGGATCTCCACCGACGGAAACGCCCTCGGCTCGAACGACGGCCTGTTCTCCGTGCCGGTCGAGGGCCGGGAACGGGGGAAGGTCAAGCAGTTCCTGACCGTCCCGATCGGAGCCGAGGCCTGTGGCCCCGTGGTCACCGACGACGTCGTGCTGGTCGCCGTGCAGCACCCCGGTGAGGGCGGAACCCCCGAAAACCCGCAGTCCCACTGGCCCGACGGCGGCGACTCGCCGGCGCGGCCCGCGATCGTGGCGGTGTGGAAGAAAGGTGGGGGCCGCATCGGTCGGTAGTCGCCGGTACGGCCGGTGACTACTGCCCGCCTTCGACCCGGTCCGCCAAGAGGTCGGTCGGCTTACGCGTTTACCGTAGACGCATGGCTGACCGACCTCTTGCTCTCGTCACAGGAGCCACCCGCGGTATCGGCGCGGCCGTGGCCGCTGCTTTGGCCCCCACGCATCGGCTGCTGCTCGGAGGGCGGGACGCCGACGCGTTGCGGGGGCGGGCGCGGGAGTTCCCGCAGGCGGAACCGTGGGTCGTGGACCTCATCGACGCCGACGCGCTGGCCGAGGCGACCACCTCCATCGGGAGTCTGGACGTGCTCGTGCACTCGGCCGGGGCGGCGAAGCTGGGTTCGGTGGCCGACTCGGAGGCCGCGGTGTGGCGGCACAACCTGGAGCTCAACATCGTGGCCGTGGCCGAGCTGACCCGACTGGTGTTGCCCGCGTTGCGTGAGGCCAAGGGGCACGTCGTCTTCATCAACTCCGGCCAGGGCCTGGCCGCGCGAGCGGGCTGGGGCCCGTACGCGGCGAGCAAGTTCGCCGTACGCGCCTACGCCGACGCGTTGCGGGCCGAGGAAGAGCCTCGGGGCGTGCGGGTCACCACGGTCTACCCGGGCCGCACCGACACCGACATGCAACGAGACGTCGTGGCGCACGAGGGTGGGCAGTACACGCCGGAGAAGTACCTGCGTCCGGAATCCGTGGCCGCGGCCGTGCGGGCCGCCGTGACCGCCGGTCCCGACGCGCATATGACCGAGGTGACCATTCGACCACGTCCCCACCGGTAGCCGGAATATTCCCTGGTAGCGTGCTTGTCGTGGGCGCGCACCGTGTTGGGACACCGCTCACCGGATCCCTGAGGTTCCTACGCGTCACCGTGGTGACGGTGACGGTGGTCGTGCTCGCCGCGGCCGCGCACCTGTTGGGCGGTGCGCCCGTCCCGTCCTCGGCCCTGTTCGCCGGGATGGCGATCGTGCTGCCGTCGGTACACGTCATGTCACGTCGGCGGTTGTCGGGCCGGACGTTGTTCCTGCTGCTTCTGGCAGGGCAGGTCGTGCTCCACCATGTGTTCTGCTCGGTGGGGGTACATCATGGCGTCGAACCGTCGATACTGGCGCCCGAGATGGCGGTCCCCCACCTCGCGGTGACCGGGTTGACCGCCGTGCTCCTGGCGCGTGGTGAGCACGTGCTGTGGGCTCTGTGGTCCTGGCTGCGGCGCACGGTCGCCGTCCGCGTGCCGCGGGTGTCGCCGTGCTCGCCGGTGATCTCCGTCCGTCCCCGGCCGCGTCGCGGGAGCTTCCGTGAGCTCCTGCTTCTGTCGACCACCGTCCTCAGGCGAGGACCTCCCGGGTTCATCTCCACCCACGCGGGCCGTGTCCGGATGACGCGGACCGCCTGAACCGTCGCGTCGATGACGGCACCGTCCGGACACGAACCGTCCGGACGGCTCGCGCGTGCTCGCGACGCATTTTCCGTATGCGCTTTTCCCAGGAGATGACCCATGCATTCCACCCGTTCCCGTATGCCCGGTTTCGTCGGCGGACTGGCGATCACCGTCGCCGCTTGCCTCGGCCTCGCCGGCTGCGGCTCCTCCGACAACGGTGAGGGGACCGACGAGGCCACCGCCACAGAGGTCACAGCCGGAGCCGAAGCGCTGTCGCTGAACGACGGCTGGGCCAAGGCCACCGAGAACGACGAGGACATGACAGCCGTCTTCGGCACCCTGACCAACGACTCCGACAAGGATGTCGTGGTGGTGGGCATGAGCTCGCCGGTGGCGGAATCGGGCGAGCTGCACGAGATGGCGGGCGGCGACAGCCTGGAGCCGACGATGCGCGAGAAGGAAGGCGGCATCGTCGTGCCCGCGGGTGGCGAGTACGAACTCGAACCCGGCGGGGACCACTTCATGTTGATGAACCTGAAGGAACCTGTGCTCCCGGGCCAGGACGTGCAGATCACCGTCACCGCGGAAGACGACTCGACCGTCGAGTTCACCGTGGTGGCGCGGTCGTTCAGCGGTGCACAGGAGGAGTACGAAGGCGATCACGAGGGTGATCACTGATGAAGGACCGGCGATTCGGACGCCGGGCGTTTCTGGCCACCGGTGCGGCGGCGCTGGGCGGCGCCGCCGCGCTGGGCGGTCGGGAACTGCTGGCCGACGATGACGGCGGTTCGAGCTCGGAATCGGTCGACATCGGAAGGGACACCGTCGCCTTCCACGGCGATCGGCAGGCCGGTATCGCGACACCGGCCCAGTCCTTCGCCACGTTCGTGGCGTTCGACCTGCTCGACGGGGTGGACCGGGAGGCGCTGGTGCGCCTGATGCGGGTGTGGACCGACGACATCGAACGGCTCACCCGTGGCGAGCCCGCGTTGACCGACACCGAGCCGGAACTGGCGTTGCTTCCGGCGCGGTTGACGGTGACGGCCGGTTTCGGCCCGGGCTTTCTCACCGCGGCGGGGCGGGAGGACCTGCGGCCGAGTTGGCTCGCGCCGCTGCCCGAGTTCTCCATCGACCGGCTTCGGGAGGAGTTCACCGGTGGTGATCTCGTGGCGCAGGTGTGCGCCAACGACGAGATCACGGTCGCGCACGCGGTGCGGGTACTCACCAAGCAGGCTCGTTCGTTCGCGCGGCCTCGCTGGGTGCAGAGAGGTTTCCAGAACGCGCCGGGAACGGTGCCCGAGGGTGCCACCATGCGTAACCTCATGGGCCAGTTGGACGGCACGCGGAACCTGCGGCCCGGTCCCGACGACCGGTTGATCTGGATCTCCGACGGGCCCGAGTGGTTGCGTGGCGGCACCGGGATGGTGGTGCGGCGCATCGCCATGAACCTCGACACCTGGGACGAGCTGGACCGGCCCGCCCGGGAACTGGTGGTGGGCCGACGGCTGGACAACGGCGCGCCGTTGACCGGGGAGAACGAGCACGACGAGCCGGACCTGGATGCGGTGGACGAACGGGGACTGTCGGTCATCCCCATGTTCGCGCACATCCGCCGAGCGCGTTCGGACAATCCCGATGAGCGGTTCCTGCGGCGTAGTTACAACTACGACGATCCGCCGCCTCCCGGGGAGCTGTCCAACAGCGGGCTGGTGTTCGTCACTTTCCAGGCCGACATCGAGGCCCAGTTCACGCCGATCCAGCGCAGGCTGGCCGAACTGGATTCGCTGAACGATTGGACCACGCCGATCGGCTCGGCCGTGTTCGCCGTTCCGCGTGGTTGCCGGCCCGGCGAGTACCTGGGGCAACCGTTGTTGGAGGCCTGACCTTTCGAGTGAGAACCGCCCTCGTCGTTCGCGGCGAGGGCGGTTTTTTCTTGACCCGACCACTCCATGGGTGGCATGGTTACCCACATGACTAATGAACCAACTGAGTGGTTCACCGGGTGGTCGCCTTGATGGATGACGGTCGCCCACTGTTCCTGCAGATCGCGGAGCAGATCGAGGACTCGATCATCGACGGCTCGTTGCCGGAGGAGGGCAAGGCGCCGTCGACCAACGAGCTCGCGGCCTTCCACCGGATCAACCCGGCCACGGCGGCGAACGGCATCAACAAGCTCGTGTCCGACGGACTGCTCTACAAGAAAAGGGGGGTCGGAATGTTCGTGGCAGCCGGTGCTCGCGAGACGTTGCTCGAACGCCGCCGCAGCGCATTCGCCGAGAAGTTCATCGCGCCACTGCTGACGGAGGCGCGCAGGCTCGGTATGGACACCGAGGACCTCAAGAAGATGATCGACACCTGGAGGGACGACGCATGACCGTGGCAAGCGTGCAAGGCGTGACCAAACGCTACGGGTCCCACACGGCCGTGTCCGACGTGTCCTTCGACCTGCACGCCAACCGCATCCACGGCCTGCTCGGCCGTAACGGTGCGGGCAAGAGCACCGTGATGCGTCTGCTCACCGGCCAGGACGTCGCGACCGAGGGCAAAATCGAGGTGTTCGGGGCCTCGCCGTACGAGAACGCCGACGTGCTGCGGCGGGTCTGCTTCATCAAGGAGTCGCAGAAGTACCCCGACACCTTCCGCGTACGGCACGCGTTCGAGGCCGCGAGCCTCATCTTCCCCAACTGGGACGCCGACTTCGCCGCGGAACTCGTCGACGAGTTCCACCTGCGCACCAACCAGCGGATCAAGAAGCTCTCCCGTGGCCAGCTCTCGGCCGTCGGCGTGATCATCGGGCTGGCGGCCCGGGCTCCGCTGACGCTGTTCGACGAGCCGTACCTCGGGCTGGACGCCGTGGCCAGGCAGTTGTTCTACGACCGGCTGCTGGCCGACTACGCGGAAAACCCCCGCACGATCGTGCTCTCCACACACCTCATCGACGAGGTCGCCGACCTCATCGAACGCGTCATCGTGATCGACTCCGGGCGCATCCTCATGGACGACAGCTCCGAGTCGCTGCGGTCGCAGGCGGTCACGGTGACCGGGCCGGCGCAGGCGGTGGAGCGCTTCGCCTCGGGGTACACCGAGCTGCACCGGGAGCAGCTCGGCGGCGTCCTGCGCCTCACGCTCCAGGGGGCGGCCCCGCAGCATGAGTCGGAGAACCTCCAGTTCGAGCCGGTCTCGCTTCAACAACTCGTGGTCCGAGCGACCCAGACGGCGGGCCGGGAACAGGCACTCGCCGGTACGGCCAACGGGAAGGAGGCCCGGTGATGGGTCAGCTCGTACGGGTAGCGAGGATCCAGCTCGTCAACGCGTTCTCGGTCCTCGTTCTCCCTCTGGTGATCGTCGCATCCATCCTGGTGGGCAACCTGCTGATCTCGATGATCAACAACACGGAAGGCGGTGAGGGTTTCGTCACCGGGGGGTTCCTCTCCCTTTACGTGATCATGCTCGCCGTCCACCTCCAGACGATGACGCAGATGTTTCCCTTCGCCCTCGGTCTCTCGGTGACGCGGAAGGCGTTCTTCGGTGCCACGACGCTCGTGGTGCTCGGCCAGGCGGCGGGTTACGGCTTGCTTCTCACAGTGGGCAGGTTCGTCGAGGAGGCCACCGACGGCTGGGGTGTTCAGCTCACGTTTCTCGCGCTGCCGTTCCTGACGCACGACAACGTGCTGTTGCAGTTCCTCGTCTACACGGTGCCGCTGGTGACGCTGTCGTTCCTCGGTGTCTGGTTCGGCATCGTGTTCAAGCGCTGGGGCCAGTACGGGGCATGGACGCTCGGCATTTCCCTCGGCGTGTTGCTCTTCGGAGTCGGATGGATCATCACCTGGCAGGACTGGTGGGACGCGGTCGGCCGGTTTTTCGCCTCCCAGCCCGTCATCGTGTTGCAGGCCGGCTATCCCACGGTGCTCGCGCTGTTGTTCGCCGGTGCCGCCTACCTGACCACGCGCCGCGCGGTTCCCTGATCCGGGGGGAGGGGTCAGCGCAGGCGGGCGGCGGCTTGGGCCACGTCCGCCTGCGCCTTGGCGCGGTCGACGCGGGTGGGCTCGCCGTCGGCGACCACGTGCTCGCCGGCGACCCACACGTCGGTGACCTTCCGCGACCCGGCCGCCCACACCAGGTTGGCCAGTAGCTGGTCGTCGGGCACGTCGAGGCCGGTGGCGAACGCGGGATCGTCCACATCGATGTGCACCAGGTCGGCCCAGCGGCCGGTTTCGAGCGCGCCGATGTCGTCACGGCCGAGTGCGTCGGCGCCGCTCCTGGTGGCCAACAGCAACGCGTCGGCGGCCCTCACCGCTGTAGCATCCTGAGTAGACAGACGTGCGAGCATGGCCGACAACTGGACCTCCTCCCACAGGTCGAGGTCGTCGTTGCTGGCGGGGCCGTCGGTTCCGAGGCCGACCGCGACGGAAGCCGCTCGCAGGTCGGTGAGCCTGGCGATGCCGGAGGCGAGCTTGGCGTTGGAACCGGGGCAGTGCGCCACCCCGGTGCCGTTCGCCGCGAACAAAGCGATGTCTGAATCGGACAAATGTACGGCATGTGCGGCGAGCAGCCTGCCGTCGAGCAGCCCCACCTTCTTCAACAACGCGGGCACAGATCCGTGCTCGGCGCGTTGGTCGGCGTCCTCGTCGGCGGCCTCGGCCACGTGGATCTGGACGAGCGCGCCACGCGCGGCGGCTGACTCCGCGATGGCCTCCAAAGCCTCGACGGGCAGCATGTACGCCGAGTGCGGCGCGTACGACAGCTCGACGCGGTCACCGTCGCCGAACCGCAATCCGTCGGTGTCGATCCAACGGTCGGTCGTGCGCAGCATCGCCCGCCAGTCGATTCCGGGCAGGTCGATGATCGGCCCGCCGAGCACCACGCGTGCGCCCGTGGCGAGCACACTCTCGGCGACCCGCTCGGGATGGAAGTACATCTCGGCGCTGGTGGTGACACCCCGGCACAGCATCTCCACCGAACCCAGCGTCATCCCCACCCCGATGTCGGTGGCGCTCAACTTGGCCTCGGTGGGCCAGATGACCTCACGCAACCAACGCAGCAGCGGCAGGTCACCGCCCATGCCGCGCAACAGCACCATCGGACTGTGGGCGTGGGCGTTGATCAGGCCGGGAAGCAGGATGCCGGGCAGGGTCCGGGCCTCGGTCGGGGCGTCGGCTCCCGTCGGAGCGGCGTCCGCGGGCCCGCAGTAGGCGATCCGCCCGTGCGCGTCGATGTCGACCACGGCGTCTCGGAGCACGGAGCAGTCGGGGTCTGCGGGCAGGACGACGGCGGAGCGGAGGCGGAGCGTCATGATTCGATCCTAGGGCTACGACACGTCGTCCATGATCCCGTTTCGCCACGCCCACGCCGCGATCTCCACCCGGTTGCGCACCCCGAGTTTCTGCTGCACCGACGCGAGATGGGTCTTCACCGTGGACAACGACAGGTACAGCTCGGCGCCGATCTCACCGTTGGTGAGTCCCCGCGCCGCGGCACGCACGACGTCCAGCTCGCGCTCCGTCAACTCCTCCGTCGCGGGGCGCCGGTCGGACCGCTGTTTGCGGCCGAAGTGCTTCAACAGCCGCACCGTCACCTGCGGCGACACCAGCGCGTCACCTCGGGCGGCCGCTCGCACGGCCTCGATCAGCAGCGTCGGACCCGCATCCTTGAGCAGGAACCCCGAAGCTCCGCCCTGCAACGCCGCGTGCACGTACTCGTCGAGATCGAACGTGGTCACCACGACGACCTTGAGCGGGTCCGCGGCGCCGGGACCGGCGAGTTGCCGGGTCACCTCCAACCCGTCGAGCCCCGGCATCCGGATGTCGAGCAGGCACACGTCCGGCCGAAGTTCCCGCGCCTGCCGCACGGCCTCCACCCCGTTGCTGACGTCGGCCACGACCTCGATGTCCTCCTGGGCACCGAGGATCATCCGAAAGCCCGCACGCACCATGTCCTGGTCGTCGGCGATCAGTACCCGGATCACTCGCCGTCCTTTCCGGTTATCGTCAGGGGGAGCCACGCTTCCACAAGCCAGCCGCCTTCCGGGGACGGCCCCGCCGACAACCGGCCGCGCAGGAGGTCGACCCGTTCCCGCATACCGATCAGACCGTATCCCGAGTCGTCGGACGGTCGCTTCGCTCGGGGCCTCTCCGGGTTTCCGGTGCCGTCGTCGCTGACCCGGATGTGGAGTTCGCCGTCCACCGTCTCGACGACGACGATCGCCTTGCTCGCGTCCTTGGCGTGCTTGCCCATGTTCGTCAGTGACTCCTGCACCAGGCGCAGCGCCGAGCGCGCCACCTCGGGTGGCAGTTCGCGGGGCACGTCGACGGTGAGTTCGGTGGTAACCCCGTGGTTTCCGGTGTCGACCAGCCGACGGAGGTCCGCGGCGAGGTCGGTGGTGGCCTGTTCGCTGAACTCGCTGGCACCGGCGGGGGCGTCGCTGCGCATGCTGCGAACCAGCCGTCGCATGGCGGTCATCGCGTCGGTGCCCGCGCGCTCGATCTGCGCTAGCGCGTCGGTGACCACCGCGGGATTCTGTTCGGCGAGCATCCGCGCGGCCTGGGCCTGCACCACGATGCCCGTCACGTGATGGGCCACGACGTCGTGCAGTTCTCGCGCCAACGCCATGCGTTCGGCGGTCTGGGCATCACCCACGGCCGTCTCGATGATCCGGTTCCGCTCGGAGTCCCTGGCCTTCAAGTACATGCCGATGGACACGCAGATGCCGAGGACGAGCAGGGCCTGGGCGAACGGCGTCCGCAGGGCGGGGAGGGAGAACGAGCCGTGCAGGGCGACGACGAAGCCGATGGCGACGGACTGGAGGCCGACCACCCAGGTCGCGCGCATCGTGGGTTCGTAACGGAAGACCTGTACGACCAGGATCATCCCGCTGGCGATCTGACTCAACGTGAGGCCGTAATGGGTGGAGTAGAGCGGCCCGGTGAACTGGTAGAGAATCCCCGAGACTGCGACGAGCGCGCAGTAGTACACCACCGTCTGAAAGGGGAACTTGGAACCCAACAGAGCGCTCAGGGCCGCCCCGCAGCTGCACAGCAGCACGAGGATGTCCAGGCTCGGTGGCGGCTCGACGTAGGAGAGTTCCATGAACAGCAGGACCGTCAGCAGGGTGACCAGCGGCCACCGGTGGCGCAGGAATGCCACGAGTTCGTTGTGCTCGCGGCCGGGAGCTCGACCCCTGTGGTTGTAAGCGCCCGCGAGCACGGTCAGGATGAGCAGCGCGGTGCCTCCGAAGGCGGTCGCCAGCAAGTTCTCGGAGCTGCCCCAAAGCCTCGACCGCAGGCCGGAGGAGACGACCGCGGCGAACATCAGCGCGACGGTGACGAACACCGCCCGGAACGGACGAAGCTTCGACACCGCGTAGTACACGAGCTGGACTCCCGCCACGGTCTCGCCGAAGGTGATCTTTTCCAGCAGTGCCGTGTACGAGGGAACGCCCACGACGACGGTCAGGGCGGTGGAGGTCAGCAATACGACGGAGCCGGTGAGTCCGGCCGGCAGCGGGTCGCGGTACGACCACACGGCACACGCCGCTAGCGCCACGATCCCCGGAAGCAACAGCAGGTCGATGCCCGTGGGACCTAGTTCGTCCACAGAGGACTTGACGATGATGGAAACGTCGCAGAGCACCGCGGCCAGCAGCACGATGCCGGGAAGCCCGATCTGTCTGAAGTGGGACGCGACGAAGTCGTGGACAGGCTGCGTGACGCGTTCGCGGAAGGACCGGGTGGGCACGACACGACGGTAGAGCAGTCGGGGCGCGTCCCAGCGCGGCCATTCGGTCATCTCTGTCTCGGTCGATCGGCCGAGACAGCGGCCCCGCTTCCGCCCGTTCGCCCGAGGTGGGGAAGGCCCGCCGCGCGGGAGGCTCCCGGTATGCGTTCGAAGACACAGACGATTCAGCCGCTCGGTGGGCAGGGCGGTGCCGGGCCCGTCCTCGTGGGCCGGGGACTGACCAAGACCTACGGCACCCAGCGTGCTCTCGACGGAGCGAACATCCAGATCAACGCGGGAGATGCCGTGGCGATCGTCGGACCGTCGGGGTCGGGCAAGAGCACGCTGCTGCACGTGCTCGCGGGCATCCTGCCCGCCGACTCCGGTGAGGTGTTCCTCGCCGGACAGCGGATCGACGAACTCGGCGAGGCCCCGCGTAGCGAACTGCGCCGCAAGGAGTTCGGGTTCGTCTTCCAGTCGGGCATGCTCGTGGCCGAGCTGACGGCCCTGGAGAACGCGGCGTTGCCGTTGCTGCTCGGCGGTGCATCACGGTCGGAGGCGATGGACACGGCGCGGGAGTGGCTCGGCAAGCTCGGGCTCGCGGGCAAGGAGAAACGGCTGCCGGGGCAGCTGTCCGGGGGTGAGGCCCAGCGCGTGGCCATCGCGCGGGCACTCGGACACCGGCCGAGCGTCATCTTCGCCGACGAGCCGACCGGCGCGCTCGACACCCGCACCGGGGCGGAGACCATGCAGGCACTGCTCGCCGCGGCCTCCGCCACCGATGCGGCGGTGGTTGTGGTGACCCACGACCGTGATCTCGCCGCGTCGATGCCGCGGATGGTGTCCATGCGTGACGGCAAGGTGCAGTTGTGATCACGTTCCGTATCGCGCTACGGGTGTTGCGCCGCGATCGGCGCACGAGAACGTCGGCGATCCTCATGGGGGTGGGGGTCGCGGTCGCCGCCGGGCTGATGCTCCTCCTCGTCTCACTGCCGGGAGCCGCGCAGGCCCGCGTCGACCGGGCCGCCTGGCAGGAGCTGGCCGCCGCCGACTTCGTGGAGAACGGCGAGGAGGCGGCGATGTCCCTGATGGTCGTCGAGGACTACTACGCCGACCGCACGATCACTCGGATCGACGTCGCCGCGCACGGCGACCCTTCCGCGATCGAGCTGCCGCCCGGCGTCGAACGTTTCCCCGCTCCCGGAGAGGTCCTCCTCTCACCCGCCCTGCGCAAGCTCAGCGGGAACCTGCCCGCCTCGGAACTCGCCGACCGGTTTCCGGGTGAGGTCGTCGGGACACTCGGCACCGAGGCGTTGACGCATCCCGACCAGCTCGTCGCGCTCGTGGGCCACACCCCGAGCGAGCTGGAGAACGTGGCCCCGCTGGTCGACGGCTTCGCCGAGGCGGGCACGGTGTGGAACCCGAACCTGGACCTCCTCGCCGGCGTGGGCGTGGTCGTGCTGTTGGTCCCGAGTCTCGTGCTGGTGGCCTCCGCCTCCCGGCTCACCGCCGCGCGTCGGGAACAGCGCCTCGCGGCGTTGCGGCTGGCGGGTGCGACACCGCGTCAGGTGGTGGCTGTGGTGGCGGGCGAGAACGCGATCGCCGCGGTCGGGGGCGCGCTGCTGGGATGGGCCGTGAGTCCGTTGGCCCGCTGGGCGGCGTCCCACGTGGAGTGGGAGGGGGGAACCTGGCAGGCGAGTGACTTCGTCACCTCGCCCGCGCTGACCCTCGCCGTGCTCGTGATGATTCCGCTGTTGGTACTGGCGGCCGCCGTGGTCGGGATCTGGCGGGTGGTGCGCAGCCCGTGGGGCGCCGCCCGTAGCGAGCGTCCCCGGCGACCGCACTGGCTCCGGCTGCTGACGTTGCCCGTCGCCGGGGCGGTGTTCTTCGTGCTCCTGCACAACATCAGCGGCGAGCTCGGGCTTTTGCTGTTGCTCGGTGCGTTGGGGCTGGTCGTCGCCTCGTGGATAGTCATAGGGCCGTTCCTCACGGCGGCGTTCGGGGCGTTGTTCTCCCGCGTCTGGCGCAAGCCGTCGATGCTCATGGCGGGACGCAGACTGCGGCACGATCCGAAGGGGGCCTTCCGGTCGTCGGCCGGGGTGGTGCTGGCGGTGTTCACCGGGTCGATGGCGCTGACGGTGCTGCCCTCGCTCGAAACCCTCGCCGGGTCGTCGTCGCCGTTTCGGGACTCGGTGCTGTACGTGTACGCCGATGCCGACGCCGACGCGGTGGCCGAGCGCACGGACGCGGCGCTGGCCCGATACGGCATCGAGCAGCGAGCCGAACGGATCGCGGCCGTGGAGCTGCGGACCGACGGCATGGGGTGGGAGGCTTTCGTCGTCGAGTGCGACTCCGCCGCGCGGCTGTTCAGCGTCGACATGGGACGGGCCTGTGAGGAACCGGGGATCGCCGTCACGGATTCGCCCGAACTCGTCGAGGGCACGGCCGTATCGAACTTCAAGGACCCCGATGTGGTCCTCCCGGAGGGCGTTCCGGTCCACGTGATCAGCTCCGAGAGCAGCAGGGCCACGATTCCGCCGCTGATCGACCCGGCGGCGTTGCCCGCCGGGCTGGAGACCGAGCCGTCGATCGTCGCGGTGTCCGTCACGCCCGAGACCGCCGAGGTCGTCCGCACGGCGCTCGCCGGCGCGGCGAGCGGACTGAAGGTGGAGAGCGTGTCCACCAGGCTCGCCTCCCAGCAGGCACAGCTCGACGACCTGCGCCGTGTCACCGTGATTGGTCTCCTGGCCGCCGCGCTGTTGAGCGGTTGCAGTGCTGCGATCACCACCGCAGGCTCGGTGATGGACCGGCGTCGCACCTTCGGCGCGCTCCTGGCAGCGGGCACTCCGGTGCGGTTGCTGGGCAGGGCGTTGCGCACGGAGGCCGCCATGCCCGCGCTCGTGGCGACCGTGGGCGCGGGAACGACCGGTGTCGTGGTCGGTGGGGGCCTGGCCGGGTTATTCACCCAGTCGTTGCCCGTGGTGACACCGTGGGTGCTGGCGCCCGTGGTGCTCGGCGCCCTCACCGCCCTGATCGCCGCGTCGGTGTGCGTGCCCGCGCTGAAGCGGGTGAGCAACGAACCGCTGTCCGACGACTGACGACGTAATGCGGTGACGCGTCGGGGCCGCCTCGGTTCGGGGCGGCCCCGCGTCAGGCTCTTCTCACGGCAGCTTCTCGAAGATCAGGTCGCGGCTTTCCCGGCCCTCCTCGCGGGCCCGCTGTTCGAACTTCGTCACCGGACGGAAGTCGGGTCGCGGCGACCAACCGTCGTAACGGTTGCGCAGCGTGGGTTCGGCCGAACACACCTCGAGCATCTGCTCGGCGTAGTCCTCCCAGTCGGTGGCCAGGTGCAAAGTGGCTTTCGGAGCCATCCTGGAGGCCACCAGCCTCACGAACGACGGCTGGATCAACCTGCGCTTGTGGTGGCGCTTCTTGGGCCACGGGTCCGGGTAGAAGATCCGCACCGCCGACAGCGACTCCGGGGCGATGTGCTCGGAGAGCAACACGACGGCATCCCCCTGGATCAGCCGCAGGTTCTCCACACCGAGTTCCTCGGCCCGCCGCATGAGCTGGCCGAGCCCCGCCTCGTACACCTCGACGGCGACGTAGTTCACCTCGGGCTCGGCGGCAGCAAGCTGCGACGTGGCCTCCCCCATACCGGAGCCGATCTCCAACACGACCGGGGCCTGCCTGCCGAACCAGTCGGTGAAGTCGATCGGCCCTTCCGGCAGTTCCGAGACGGTCCGGCCCCACACGGGCCACCACCGATCCCACGCGCGTTGCTGACCGGGTGTCATCCGCCCGCCGCGCTTGACGTAACTGACGACGCTGCGCAGACCCGGCTTGTGCTCGCTTCCCACGAGCCGCACGATAGCCGTGCCGTCCGCGTCTCAACGCAACGCCTCGAACTCTCCCGCCAACCGCCTCAACTCGGTGATGCCCGCCACCGCCACCGGTTCGGGCGGTGAACCGCTGTGCGCGGCCAATACGTCGATCCAGCCGTCGTGGCGGTCCGTGAGCAACACGGTCGTAGGAATGTGATGACCTGAAACACCGTGTTCGGAAGGCGTGAATTCCCAATAACCGGATTCGCCGTCGGCGGCCCACGGCACGTATTCCCACCCCGGGCGTTTCGTCAACAACGCATGAATACGGTCCTCCGCCCGGAAACCGTCGTCCCGGCAACGAAGTCGACCGGAGGCCACGGCACGTAGCCACCATGGCGAAGGAATGGGCCCCGAATGTATCCGAGTCGCCCGGTACAGCGCCAGCACCTTGCGTTCAGAAGCCCGGTGTATCCAGGCCATTCGCGCATCTGCGGGACAGCACGCCGTCGTGAGGTGAAACTGTTGTTCAATCGCCGCCGCCCATGCGAGCTCGGCCATCGGCTCCAAATGTAGAAATCGTGTCGCCGTCAAGGGGCACCTCCGGGCTTGTCCTGACGCCGAGATACCCACTATTACGTGCCGTTACGTGTCGTAACCGCATCGAGTGGGAGTACTCACGAAAACTTTACCGATAATGAACCCGGTTGGGCGCACAAAAAAGTCGTGGGCGCCGATTCGTAGTTCGGCTCCCACGACGTGATATTTGCGTTTCAGGCGTCTCGTTTGTTCGTGACGACGATCGCCGCGAACAACAGCACAGCCGCCACCGCCGCGAAGTACACGAGAGCCCAACCGGGGCTCAACGGCGACGTCGACAGCGTCTGGGCCACGAAACCGACATCGCCGCCACTGGATTCGCCGTCCCCGGTGAGGAACTTGTGAGCCACGTTGAACGGCAGCCACTCGTAGATGTCGTCACCGATCTCCGGGATGACCATCACCAGACCCTCGGCCGCGAACACGTAGATCAGCAGCAGTGAGATGGCGCCCGCGCTGTGCCGCACCAACAACCCCACCGCCACGGCCATCACCGCCGACAGCGCGTAGACGGCCCCGACACCGACGACGTTGATGACATCGGCGGCACTGTCGAGCGCCAGATCGGCATCGGGAGCGAGCAACAACGACACGCCCCACGAGGCGAACGCGGTGATCTCTCCGATGATCAGCGCGAGTATCGCGACCACGGTCGCCTTGGCCAACAACACCGCTGTCCGGTTGGGTGCCGCCTGGAACGTGGTGCGGATGGTGTTGAAGCGGTATTCCGTCGTCACCGCCAGCGCGCCGAGCACCATGATGACGGCGAGCCCCATCGTGTAGCTGTACTGAGTCATGGCGACGGTCGCCGGGAATGCGTCCGGCGCGTTACCGACCATGAGCGCTGTGAAAGCACCTGTCAGCGCAATGCAGACGATCGCGCACCACCACGGTGAGCGGGTGGTGAGCAACTTCATGCGTTCGACCGCGAGCAGAGTCATTCGTCCTTGCCTCGTCAGTTGTCCGCCGTGGGAAGCGGGTTCGAAATCTCGGTTTCGGAGTCGGTTCCTGCGTCCGCGTGGTACTCCACGGAGTCACCGGTGATGCGCATGAACGCCTGCTCCAGTGAGCCGCGCTGCGGGCTCAGCTCGTGCAGCACCACGTTGTTCGCCAGCGCTATCTCGCCGATACGTCCACTGTCCAATCCGGACACCAGGAGGCCGTCCTCGACGTCGGTGAGGTCGGCTCCCTCGGCGCTCAACGCCTTGCCGAGCACGTCGAGCTGAGGGCTGCGCACCTTCACGGACTTGCCGGAGGCACGGGAGACGAACTCTTCCGTGCTGCTCTGTGCGACAAGTTTGCCCCGCCCGATGACGACCAGTTCGGACGCTGTCAACGCCATTTCGGACAGCAGGTGGCTCGACACGAACACCGTGCGGCCCTCATCGGCGAGCCGCTGCATGAACTGACGGATCCAGAGAATGCCCTCCGGGTCGAGCCCGTTCACCGGCTCGTCGAACAACAACACCTCGGGGTCGCCGAGCAACGCGCCCGCGATGCCGAGCCGCTGGGACATGCCGAGGGAGAACCCGCCGGCGCGTTTGTCGGCCACGGAGCTCAACCCGACGATCTCCAGGACCTCGTCGACCCTGCGGGCCGGGATCTTGTTGGACCGTGCCATCCACGCCAGGTGGGCTCGTGCCGAGCGGTTGGGGTGCACCCACTTGGCGTCCAACAGGGCGCCCACCGTCCGCAGTGGATGCTCCAGGTCCTCGTAACGTTTGCCCCCGATCCGCACGCGGCCCGCCGTGGGCTTGTCGAGTCCGAGAATCATCCGCATCGTCGTGGACTTCCCCGCGCCGTTGGGGCCGAGGAATCCGGTGACCTTGCCCGGCGTGACGCTGAAGGACAGGTCGTCGACAGCGAGTTTCTTCCCGTATCGCTTTGTGAGGCTCTGCGCCTCGATCATCGGTCCTCCTTGATCGCCCGTGTCCACGTCAGCATGCCGCATCCGTCTCGACGCGACGTCGGTGATGCCCCTGACCCCAACCCTGAAAACACCCCGACGGCCCCCGCAGGTTGTGTCGTCGTGTCCGCAGCCTGTGTAGGTGTGTCCGCAGGTTGTGTCGTCGTGTCCGCAGTCTGTGTCGCTGTGTCGTCGTGTCCGCAGTCTGTGCGTGTGGGGTGTCCAGAGGTTGGGCTGGGAGCTGATCTCTACATGAACTGCGGACACGCCTACGTGAACTGCGGACACAGCGACGTGGGGTGCGACGCGCCTACGTGGGGTGCGACGCGCCCTACGGCCGGTCTTCCTGGTACGTGGGAAGATGCCTGTCGTGGCACAGGGGGCAACAGTGAGCACGACGGCACAGCAAGGCGGCAGGCTTGCGGGGCCACTGTCGGCATCGGTGGCCAACCTCTGCCGCAGGTTGCAGACGCAGGTGTCGCCGCGCACGGCGGCGGGGTTCGCGCAGGTGTTACGCCGCCTCGGCGCGCCTTTGCAGGTGGCTGTGGCGGGCCGGATCAAGTCGGGCAAGTCCACGCTCGTCAACGCGCTCATCGGCAGGCGGGTGGCGCCCACCGACATCGGTGAGTGCACGCGGCTGGTCACGCGGTTCCAGTACGGGACCGTGGACCGGATCGAGGTGGTCTTCCGGGACGGGCGGAAGCAGGTGCTCCCCTTCGCTCCGGACGGGATGATCCCCGCCGAATTGGGCGTGGACATCGACACCGTGTCGCACATCGAGGCATATCTGACCAACGCCGCGTTGCAGCACATGACCGTGATCGACACGCCGGGGTTGGGGTCGCTCGATGCCGCGTCGGTCGCGCGCACGGAGCACTTGTTGCGGGACGCGAGCCAGGGAGCCGATGCGCAGAGCTGGGGGGAAGGTGACCTCGGCGGCGACCTCGACGACGGTGCCGGCGGTGCGAACGGCGCCGGTGGTGCCGGTGAGGCCGGTGGCGCAGACGGTGCCGGTGGCGAGTCGGACGAGCTGGACGAGACATCACGTAACGCCGTGGCCGGGGCCGAGGCGGTGCTGTATGTCATGACTCAGGGGCTGCGTGCCGACGACGAGCAGGCGTTGGCCGCGTTCACGGCGGCTACCGCCAGTCGGGAGGCGGGGCCGGTCAACGCGATCGCGGTGTTGAACAAGGCCGACACGATCGTGCCCGAGACCGTGGAGGGCTCGGACGGTGACGTGTGGAAAGCGGCGACATTGCTGGCGAGGAAGCAGGCCGACACCTTGAAGCCGCGGGTCGCCGACGTGTTGCCGGTGATCGGGCTGATCGCCGAGTCGGCGGAGGCTGGGCAGTTCACCTCGTCCGACGCGGAGGCTCTGCGTCAGGTCGCCGATCTCGACGACGACGTGCTCGACGTGATGTTGCTGTCGGCGGACATGTTCACCAGCTGGGAATGCGATGTTCCCAACGGGGTGCGGGCGCGGCTGTTGGCAAAGCTAGACCTGTACGGCATTCGGCGGGCGGTCGAAGCGATCCGCGCACAGCCGGACATCACGGCGGGCGCGTTGCGGCGACTGTTGCTGGACGCCTCCGGTCTGGCCGCCGTGCGCGCGAGGCTGAACACGGTGTTCGCGGCGCGGGCCGACGGCATCAAGGCGGCGGCGGCGTTGGCGTCGATCACCGCGTTGGCGCATGCCTCGGGTAACGCCGCGGAGCGGCAGCGGGTGCACGATGCCATCGAGGTGTTGTTGGCCAAGCCCGAGGCGCATCAGCTGCGTGTGTTGGAGGCGTTGACGCTGGTGGCTTCCGGTGCTGTGGAGATGCCGGACGACCTCACCGAGGAGGTGCTGAGGGTCGGCAGTAACGCCGACATCCCCGCTCAGCTGGGTAAACCGGATGCCACGCGGGAGGAGCTTGCGACGTATGCGCTCGAACGGGCCGGGTGGTGGCGGTCGTTCGCGTCGTTCGGTGCGACACCGGCGCAGAGTCGGGTGGCGCACGTGGTGCACAGGGCGTACTTCCTGGCCTGGCAACAGTTGAAGGCACCTGGGGCCGGACGGTGAGTACGCACTCCGAGGACGTCCCGACGGGGCGCATAGGGCCCGTCGCCGGGACGCCTCCGGCCGACCGGGTGACGGAGGGAACCGGTTCGCGGTCGGCTGCGTCGAACTTCGACGTGGAACCCGTGGGAGTAACTGTGGCGCCGATCGACCACGAGCGGGCGCTCGCTGATCGGCACGCGCTCATCCAGTTGTGCCTCTACGCGATGGATCGGGCCCGTAGTGGGGGGGTGGCCGAACGGATCGAGCAGGGACTGGCGAACATCGGGGTGCACGCTTTGCGGCCCGAGGGCCAGCGTTTCGATCCGTCGTTGCACGAGGCCGGGGGTGCCGTGCCGACCGATGACCCGACTTTGGAGGGCACGGTGGCCGAGACCGAGGTGGTGGGCTTCGTCGACCACGACCGGCTGTTGCGCGCTCCGATCGTCACCGTCTACACCCGTCGCTGACGCTTCGGCCGAGCGGTCGGACGGGCACGGGGGGATACCACGATAGGGTGTCGCCCCGTGAGCACGGCACCTTCGATCGGCAAGCCGAGCCTGCCCGCACAGGTGAAAAAGGCGCGCGAGTCGCTGCTCGCTCTGCTGCGGGATCTCGATTCACAGGCGGCGAAGTGGGTCGAGGAGCAGCGTGAGGCGAGGACGACCAAGCCGTCGGTCGTCGTGGTCGGTGAGACCAACCGGGGTAAGAGTTCCCTGGTCAACGCGTTGTTGGCCAAGCCGGGGTTGTCTCCTGTGGCGGCGGAGGTGGCCACGGCGACGTACTTGGTTTTCGACCACGCGGACGAGTGGCGGGCACGGGCGTGTTATCCGGGCCAGCTGGCGCCGGTGGAGTTCGGGCTGGACGAGCTCGAACGCTGGGTGAGCATGCGGCACGACCTGCCCGAAGGGCAGTTGCCGCCGCGTTATGTCGAGGTGGACGGCCCGGTTCCGCTGCTGGAGCGCATCAGCGTGGTGGACACGCCGGGGGTGGGCGGGTTGGATTCCGCGCACGGCGAGCTGGCGATGGAGGCGGCGGCGGGGGCAACCGCGTTGCTGTTCGTGGTGGACGCTTCGGCTCCGTTCACCATGCCGGAGTTGCGTTTTCTGACGACGTTGGCCGACCGCGTCGAGACGGTGGTGTTCGCGTTGTCGAAGACCGACCAGTTCCGGGGTTGGCGTCAGATCCTGGAGGAGAACAAGAAGCTGCTGGCCGAACACGCTCCGCGGTTCGCCGACTCCCCGTTCCATCCGGTGTCGGCGCGGATGTTCGAGTTGGCCGGCAAGGCACCCAACGAGCAGGCCGCCGCCATGTTGCGTGAGAAGTCGGGCGTGGCCGAGCTGCAGACGGCGTTGCAGGAGTTGTTGGTGGGCCGCTCGGCGATGTTGGGTGAGGCCAACACGTTGCGGGCGTTGTCGAGTGCGTTGGCCGAGCAGCAGGTGAGGTTGGCGGCCAACGAGCGGGCGTTGACGTCGGGCGAGTGGGAGGCGCGGCAGTTGAGGCAGCGCCGGGACCAGCTCGTCGCCGATCGGCGTTCCTCCACGAAGGGTTGGCAGCTGCGGCTGCGCGGTGAGGTGCAGCGGGCGCGCATAGACCTGGGGCACGAGGTCGGCAGGCGGATGCGGGACGCGCAGGCGTACTTCCGGCAGCGGATCGATGCCGCGGGGCGCGAGGAGTTGGCCGCGCTCCCCCAGCAGGTGGACGCCACGTTGCAGAGCGTGTCACAGCGGGTGTCGGGCCTGCTCGCGTACCGGTTGAACGAGGTCACCGACGCGGTGTTGGCCGACCTGTTCTCGGCGGAGGAGCTGGCGGTCATTCGGTCGCAGTTCGCCCGTGGTGGTGGGCCGCCGGTGGTGTTGCGGCCGCCCGACAGGCGACCGCCGAGCGCCGAGGACAAGTTGCTCGTGTTCATGGGTGTCTCCGGCGGTGCGGGTGCGGCCAAGCTCGTCGCCGCGCCGTTCGTCAGCGCCGCCCTGTTCACGCCCGTGGTGTTGCCGGCCACCATCGTGATCGGCCTCGGTGCGGGTTGGTGGATGGCCCGTACCCGCCGTCACGCCGCCGACAAGCAGCACGCGAAGCAGTGGCTCATCGAGTCGATCGCCGATGCGCGGTCGACGCTCGACCAGTTGGTGTCCGAGCAGCTCATCGAGGCCGAACAACAACTCGCCCTCGCCCTCGACGACGCGTTGAGCCGGCGTATCGAGGCGATCGAGACAGAGCTGAAGGAACTCGACACCACGATCAAGATGGACGAGAAGGAGCGCACGAGGAAGCTCGCGCAGGTGTCGAGGAGGGCCAAGGAGGTCGAGGAGGGGCGGCGACAGGCGGAGCGGTTTTTGGAGCGGATCAGGGCGTTGAGGGACCGGCCGAGGCAGGGGTGACCTGTTGTTCACTTCGACGTCTTGGTTCGGGAACCGAATGTGCCTACGGTGAGTCCTAACACTGAGCAAGCCGCGCTCTGACCGGAGGGGGAGTAACGCCAGTGTGGGTCGAGGAGAGTGGCGGGGCTGAGGTCCCCGGCCCCGAAGGGACGTCGGACGACCTGTTGATCACCGTCGAGGGTGAGCAGTATTCGGCCGAGATCAACCTGGACATCGACGAGGACGGCGTTGCCGACACCGCTGTGATCGAGCACGCGGACGGAACCGCGCAGGTGTTCGTCGACGAGGACGGCGACGGCGAGGCCGACAGCTACTTCATGTTGGACGAGCAGCGGAACGTCGCGGCCTACGCCGAGTACGACGAGGACACCGGTAACTGGGTCGGCGAGCCGGCCGGGAGTGGTGGCGCCGATGCCGAGACGCAGGCCAGCACGGGGGCCACGATCACGGCGGACCTGCCCGATGGTGATGTTGAGGTGGGCCCGGCGACGGTGGACACCGACGAGGACGGTGTCAACGACACGGCCGTGGTCACCACCGAGGACGGCACCACGTTGGCTTTCACGGACGTCGACGGTGACGGTGACGCCGATGTGTTGGTGGAGATCGACGGCGGCGGTAACGCGGTGACCTACGAGCACACCGGTGACGGTGAGTGGGTCGAGGTCGACAGTGTTTCCCCGGCTGGCTCGGCCGGTGTGGGCGATGGGGGTGCCGACAGCGCATGGGGCCGTCCGGAGCCGTTGGAGGGTGTGGCCAGGATCGACGCGACCACCGGCCAGTGGATCAGTCAGAACTGAATTTCGGCTAACGCCCCCAGTGGGATGAAACGGATGATGGGAATCGACCCGGTGTGTTACCGCCGGGTCGTTTTCATTTGTTCGAAAACATCTTTCACACTTGCGCGATTCAGCTAAATCTGAATCGATTCCCTTATCGTTCTTGTGAGAGAAGTGACAGGTCAGGGCTCGGATCGACCTGTGTTGGACCGTTACTCTCGGGGAAACCCAACGCCAGCACACCGCTTCGACGGTGCGGCTTTGAGCCATTCGGTCGCGGCAACGGAGCCCGCATCCGGACTTCTGTCCGGTGTGGGCTCTTGTCGTCGAAGACAGGAGTAGAGATGACTGCAGTAGCCATCCCCGGTCTTGAGAAGGCACCAACGACACACAGTGGCGTGCTCTCCTGGGTACGGGAGGTCGCCGAGCTCACCACGCCCGACCGAGTCGTGTGGGTGGACGGCTCCGACGAAGAGGCCGAACGCATCAATGCCGAGCTCGTCGAGGCGGGCACGTTCGTCCCGCTGAAGGCCAAACCCAATTCGTACTGGGCGGCCTCCGACCCCAGCGACGTCGCCCGCGTGGAGGAGCGGACGTTCATCTGCTCGGAGCGCGAAGAGGACGCGGGTCCCACCAACAACTGGATGGACCCGAAGGAAATGAAGGCCACCATGACCGAGCTCTACCGGGGCTGCATGCGTGGTCGCACGATGTACGTCATCCCGTTCTGCATGGGGCCGCTCGGTGACGAGAACCCGAAGCTCGGCATCGAGATCACCGACTTCGCGTACGTGGTCGCGTCGATGCGTGTCATGACGCGGATGGGCAAAGCGGCGCTCGACAAGTTCATCGCCGAAGACGGCACCGAGCGGGAGTTCGTGCCCGCGTTGCACTCGGTCGGTAAGCCGTTGGAGCCGGGCGAGAAGGATGTGCCGTGGCCGTGCAACGACACGAAGTACATCAGCCATTTCCCCGAGACGCGCACGATCTGGAGCTACGGTTCCGGTTACGGCGGTAACTCGCTGCTCGGCAAGAAGTGCTACTCGCTGCGGATTGCCTCGGTGATGGCTCGGGACGAGGGCTGGCTCGCCGAGCACATGCTGATCCTGAAGCTGATCTCTCCCGAGAACAAGGCGTACTACGTCGCGGCGGCGTTCCCCAGCGCCTGCGGCAAGACCAACCTGGCGATGCTCCAACCGACCATCCCGGGCTGGCGTGCCGAGACGCTCGGCGACGACATCGCGTGGTTGCGCTTCGGTGAGGACGGCAGGCTGTACGCCATCAACCCCGAGTTCGGCTTCTTCGGTGTGGCACCAGGCACCGACTACCACACCAACCCGAATGCGATGCGGACCATCGAGAAGGGCAACACGGTGTTCACCAACACCGCGTTGACCGACGACGGCGATGTGTGGTGGGAGGGCATGTCGGAGACGCCCGAGCACCTGACTTCGTGGAAGAAGCAGGACTGGACGCCCGACTCCGACGAGCCCGCCGCGCACCCGAACTCGCGGTACTGCACGCCAATGTCGCAGTGCCCGATCCTCGCGCCCGAGTGGGACGACCCGAAGGGTGTGCCGATCTCGGCGATCCTGTTCGGCGGTCGTCGTGCGACCACGGTGCCGCTGGTGAACGAGGCTCGCGACTGGCAGCACGGTGTGTTCATGGGCGCCACGATGTCTTCCGAGAAGACCGCCGCCGCTGCGGGCAAGGTCGGCGAGGTGCGGCGCGACCCGATGGCCATGCTGCCGTTCCTCGGCTACCACGTGGGTGACTACTTCCAGCACTGGCTGGAGATCGGCAAGAAGACCGACAGCGACAAGCTGCCCAAGATCTTCTACGTGAACTGGTTCCGCCGTGGCGACGACCGGCGGTTCTTGTGGCCGGGCTTCTCCGAGAACTCCCGCGTGCTGAAGTGGATCATCGAGCGCATCGAGGGCAAGGCGTCGGCCACCGAGACCCCGGTGGGTTTCGTGCCCAGCGCCGAGGACCTCGACCTGGAGGGGCTGAAAGATCCGCTGTCCGACATCCAGGCGTCCCTGGAGGTCGACCCCGAGGAGTGGCGTCAGGAGATCCCGCTCATCGAGGAGTGGTTCGACAAGATCGGCCGGGACAAGATCCCGTCGGAGCTGCTCGATGAGCTGGAGAGGATGAAGCAGCGACTGGACTGAAGTTCGGGCTGAGTCGCATCAGGACATCGGAAGGCCGCTGTTCGCTCGTCGCGAAGGCGGCCTTCCATCATCTTCCGCTCTTCTACCGTGCTCATGTGACAGAAATCGAGTGCAAGCCGTTTCCGTTTCGGTGTGAGCCTGTTTCGATTCACCACGCGCGACGAACTGGCCGACAGGGCACGCCAGGCTGAGCGACTTGGGTACGACTGGGCACGTTCGTACTCAACGCGGGATTCTACAACCCGTTGTTGCTGGCTCGCGACGCCGCGAGGGAAGCCGACATCGTCGGGTTCACGGGTATTTCGTTCCGGCCTTCCGGACCGATTCGTTCGAGACCGTGCTCGTTGCGTTCGTGGTCGTCGAGGTCCGTCCGGGCGGGTGACCGTCGTCGGTCGTCCCACGGTTTCGTGTCGATGTAGCCGGACAACTCTCCGGTAAGCGCAGGAGGGTTGTCCGGAGATGTTCGTGGGTTCGCTGTGTCTGTTGGCGGCCGGTGGCACCATCGCCACCCGCACGACCTCCGAGGGGAGGGCGGTGGCTGCGGACGCGGCCGAGTTGCTGGACGCGGCGAAAGCGTTCGGTGGTGTGGCCGTCGATGACGTCGATGCGCGGGACGTGTCGAGGACGGCGAGCTTCGCCGCCACCACCGCCGACGTGCTCGCGCTGGCCGAGCAGGTTCGGGCCGCGGCGGCGGAGTACGAGGGCGTGGTGATCACCCACGGCACCGACACCATGGAGGAAACGGCCGCGTTGCTGGCGGTCATGCATCAGGGGTCGGTCCCCGTCGTGCTCACCGGCGCACAGCGGCCCTTCGACGACCCAGCGACCGACGGGCCGCGCAACCTCGCCGCCGCACTGCGCTGGGCGGCTTCTCCCGACGCGGTGGACACCGGCGTGACGGTGGTGTTCAACGATCGGGCGTTGCCCGCCATCGGCGTGCGCAAAACCCACACCCTCTCCGTGGACGCTTTCCACGCGCCCGGCAGGGGGCCGATCGGTTATGTCGGTCAGGACGATGTTCGACGGTATGCGATGCCACGGCGGCCGTCGCCGCTGCTGCCGTCCGGCGTCGACGAACTGCCCCGAGTGGATGTCGTCCCGCTGTATCTGGGAGCTGACGCCACCGCGGTCGAGGCCGCGGTCGCGGCCGGTGCGCGAGGCATCGTCCTGGCCGCGTTCGGTGCGGGCAACACCACGCCCGCGATCACCGAGGCCTGTGTGCGGGTGTTGGAGGACGGGATTCCGGTGGCCGTGACCAGCAGGGTCGGGGAAGGGCGGGTCGCCGGGCTCTACACGGGAGGCGGCTGGGACCTCGCCGAGGCGGGTGCCCTCTTCTTCGGTGACCTCTCCCCCTGGCAGGGCCGCATCGTTCTGGCCGCCGCGTTGGCGGCCGAGGGGACGACGGCGGACGTGAGGCGCCGGTGTCGTGCCTGGTTGCAGGAAGCCGGGGCGATCCCTGGGGACGTCGATGGCTGATGTGAGGCGGAGTGGACCATGGCCAAAGAGATTCTCGTTGCGTTCGGTATCGACGTCGACGCGGTCGGCGGGTGGCTCGGCTCGTACGGTGGTGAGGATTCTCCGTGCGACATCTCGCGCGGATTGTTCGCCGGTGAGGTCGGTGTCCCTCGGATGCTCGAACTCTTCCGCAGGGCCGAGATACCCACGACATGGTTCTGGCCGGGGCATTCCATCGAGACCTTTCCCGAACAGTTCGACGCCTGTGTGGCGGCGGGCCACGAGATCGGGGTGCACGGTTACAGCCACGAGAACCCCATCGCGATGAATCGCCAGCAGGAAGCCGCCGTCCTGGACCACTGCATCTCGCTGATCACCGAACGGGCGGGGAATCGGCCGACCGGGTATGTCGCACCGTGGTGGGAGTTCTCGCCGGTGACGAACGAGTTGCTGCTCGAACGTGGAATCAAATACGACCACTCGTTGATGCACCGCGACTTCGAGCCCTACTACGTTCGGGTCGGCGATTCCTGGTCGAAGGTCGACTACTCGCAACCGGCCGACACATGGATGAAACCCCTGAAAAGGGGGAAGGAGACCGACCTCGTCGAGATACCCGCGTCGTGGTACCTCGACGACCTTCCTCCGATGATGTTCATCAAAGCCAATCCGAACAGCCACGGGTTCGTCAGCCCGCGCGATCTCGAAATACTGTGGCGGGACCAGTTCGACTGGGTTTACCGGGAATGCGAGTACGCGGTCTTCCCGATCACGCTGCATCCGGACGTGTCCGGCCGTCCGCAGAACCTGCTCATGCTGGAACGGTTGATCGGACACATCCGCAGCCACGACGGTGTCCGCTGGGCCACGTTCGACCAGGTCGCCGACGATTTCCTTAGTCGTAGGCCTCGCGCTTCGACGACCTGACGAAAAACGGACGGCCGCGTCGGTCAGCCGAACAGGCCGACGATCTGGTCCACGGCGAGGTAGGCGAACAGGACCAGACAGACGGTCAGCAGAGTGTTCGACACCCACCGCGACCTGTCCACGCTCGGCATACGGCGGGAGTTCAGCAGCACCAACAACGTGCCCGCCAGAAACGGCATGAACAACGCGCCGAGGAGACCGTAGGTGACGGTGAGCTGGAACGGCCGGTCAAGGAACAGCAACGCCATCGGCGGGAACGTCAACCACACCAGGTAGGCGCGGAAAACGGGGCTGCGCTCGCCCGCCCGGCGTTCGTAGTCGTCGATGTCCTCTTCGGTGTTCGCCGGTAGCCGCCAGGTGCGCCACCAGTCCGAGAACAACAGGCTCACGCCGTTCCACACCCCGATCAGCGAGGTGAACGACACGGCGAAGAAACCGATGAGGAACGGGATGCGCGCCCAGTGTCCGTAGTCCTCCGCGAGCCGGTCGCCCAGCATCAGCAGGCCCTCGTCGCCGGTCACGATCTCCTGGTGGAGCAGCAGCTCCGAACCGACGATCAGCATGGCGACGACGAAGACGCCGGTGGTGACGTAGCCGACCGCGTTGTCGAGACGCAGCATCGGCAGCCACCGCGAGGAACGCCAGCCCTTCGCCAACGACCAGTAACCGTAGGCGGCCATCGTGATGGTGCCGCCGACACCACCGATCAGGCCGAGAGCGTAGATCAGCGAGCCGTCCGGAAGGCGGGGAACCAGACCCTTGCTCGCGTCGAGCAGGTTCGGTGTCACGAGCACGGCGGTGCCGACGACCGTGACGAACATGATGGCCACGAACACCGTCATGATCTTCTCGATGACGGTGTAGCGCCCGAACCACACGAGCACGAAGCCGAGCACACCGCAGATGATCGCCCAGTAACGCACGGACAGGCCGGGCACGAGAGCGTTCAGCGGCAGTCCCGACGCCGACATCGCCGTGGCGCCGTAGACGAATCCCCACACGACGGCGTAGGCGCCGAAGTAGACCAGCACCCACCTGCCGAGAGTGCGCCAACCCGCCAGCAGCGTCCGCCCCGAGGCGAGGTGCCAACGGCCGACGGCCTCGCCGAGCGCGAGTTTGAAGACGGTCCCCAGAATCACCGCCCACAGCAGGGTGTAGCCGTAGCGGGACCCGGCCACCATCGTGGCGACGAGGTCACCGGCACCGACCCCCGTCGCGGCGGCCATGATGCCCGGCCCGATCTGGCGCACCCGAGCTCTCCAGTTCTCGGGCACGTCCTCGACCACGTCATGGGGGCACGTGTCGTTCGACATGCGAGCACGCTAGACCGGTGGCGGCCGAGAGGGAATACGGCAAAAGTGCAGTTGATCGTTACTTCGGGGAGTCCTACCGAGGCAGAGGACTGTTTTCGATGCCGCGCAGTGATTTGGTGACGGGTTCTTCGGTCTGCGCGTAGCATGTGAAGTTGTTGAACCCGCGCTGCCACGCCACCTCGTCGGGCCACCGCCACGTGGCCGCCACGTCGCGGCGCTGTGCCCCCAGGTACTCGACCACCGCTTTCTCGCACTCACGCTTCGCCGCGGCGGTGAACTCCTCCTCGCTGGGCAGTGGGTCGGTGGGTTCGCCCATCGGCACCACGGCGACGGCCTCGGCGCGATGGGGTCGGTCGCACGGTTCCGGCACGGGCGGTTCCTCCGACGGCGCCGGCAGCGAGCAGAGGCGGAAGTTGTGCACGCCGTCGCCTTTCAGCGCGCCGCGGATCGACCCGGTGCGCTGTTTGGCTTCGTTGGTGTCGTCGAGTTCGACCACGCCGCAGCGGTACCAGCGTTCACCGCGGGCCCACGCGTCCTCACCCGCCCACAGCAGCCACGCGGACAGGGTGGTGAGGTCGTACTCGTCGCTGCCGAGGTAGTTGGCGGCTTCCTCGCGGCAGGACGGGAACACCGTTTTGAAGATCTCGTCCCGGCCGGGCGGGCCGTCGGCCATCGCCCCGCCGAACGTGCCGGATGCGGTGATCTCGACGGTGTGAGGTTCTTGGCAGTCCACAGGGGTGGGTTCGTTCCCGTTCACGCATTCACCGGGCTCGGCGACGGCGACGGAGTCGGCCTTCGAGTCGGCGGCCTCGGGCGAGTCGGTGGTGGCCGACTGTCCGGATGGTCCGGCCGTCGGTCCGGCCGTGGTGTCGGAGGCAGCGTGATTCGCGGTCTCCGGGGCGGCCGTTCCCCCGACCTGAGCTGTGCACGAGGCCATGGTGAGGGCGGCCAGCAGTGTGGCCCCGGCTAGTACTAACCCCTGTCTCGACATCGGTTCGACTCTATCGAGTGGCGTCGGACATCACTTGGCACCGCCACCCATTCGATACGCGAGTCTGTGGTGCGTCGCTTCGGGCATCGGCACGGACCGGTCTGCGACACCGGAAAAGACACCGGAAACGACACCGGAGAAGACATTGGAAACCCCGTGATGCTGCCAGGTCGGGGGTCCGCCAGCATCACGGGGTCATCCGGCTTATCGACCCCGAACCCGGCTGCGTTACACCTGAACACGTTTGTTGTGTGAATCACACTTGGAAGTGTGCGTACAGGTCCATACCGTCCCGTTTCCACCGGTTCGGACCAAGGACCGGAACTGGCGGGCGGGCCTTCGCCTGCGATTCCCTTGGCCGTCACCTTTCCGTGCGACGGTGCGCCGGGAGGTTGATGCACATGTTGCGACAGAGACCGGCTGTCCTCGTGGCCGCACTGGTGATCGCGCTCGCGGGCACCCTCGGCGTTCCGGCCGCCGCGCAGCCGCACCGAGGTGGAGATGACCACTTCGACATCCAGGCGCATCGGGGCGGACTGGGGCTCACCGTGGAAGGCACGCTCGCCGCCTTCTCCCGCGCGATGGAACTCGGAGTCACCACTTTGGAGTTGGACATCCAGATCACTCGCGACGGGCGGGAAGTCATCACACACGATCGCCAGATCAGCGCGGAGAAGTGCCGAGACACGCGTCCCGCGTGGCCGGGCGACCCGCAGTACCCGTACGTCGGCTCCTACATCAAGGACCTCACGTTCGCGCAGGTACGCACGCTCGACTGCGGCTCGCAGCGGCTGCCGGATCACCCCGACCAGGAGCTCTCCCCGGGAGCGAGGATGCCGACGTTGGCGGAGTTGTTCCGCCTCGCCCGGCAGCACGGCGCCCACTCGATCAGGTTCAACATCGAGACCAAGGTGGAGGCGGCGGCCCCCCACGAGACCGCGCCACGTGAGTGGTTCGTCGACCGGGTGATCCGGGAGGTCGCCCGCTCGGGCTTCGCCCGCAACGTGACCATCCAGAGTTTCGACTGGGGCGCACTGATGCAGGTGCGGCAGAAGGCGCCCTGGTTGCCGGTGGTGGCGTTGAGCCAACCGGAGTTCCTCGAAGTGGGACGACCCGGCGCCTCGCCGTGGCTCGGTGGTCTTGACATCGACGACTTCGGCGGTAGTCCGGTGAAAGCGGCGGCGTCCTTCGGAGCGTCCGCGTTGTCGCCGGTGCACGGCAACCCCCAAGGTGGGTCCGTCGAGGACGACGACTACGAGCCTTTCACGACGAAAGAGCTGGTCGACGAGGCGCACGCGGCCGGTATCAAGGTCATCCCGTGGACGGTGAACGACAAGGCCACTATGCACAAACTCATCGACGACGGGGTGGACGGGATCATCGCCGATTACCCGAACCGGCTACGCGAGGTCGCGAAGGAAAGGGGATTCACCCTGCCCGAGTCGTACCCACTGCGTCCTCGGCGCGGATGAAGACGGTCGGGAGTGGGTAGCTACCAGACGGTGAGTTCCCAGACCGGACTTCGAACAAGGAGGTCACATGATTCTCCGTCGGGTGGCACGCCCACTCCTCGCCTCGATCTTCATCTCGGGCGGCATCAACGCGTTGCGGCAGAAGGAGGCCCATACCGAGGCCGTCAAGCCGTGGTTTCAGAAAGTCGCCCGCAAGACCATGGGAAACAAGACCGGTGACCCAGCGGATTCGCTGCCGGCCGACCCGATGACGCTCGTTCAGGTGGATGCGGCGGTGAAGGTCGCCGCGGGCACCATGTTGTCGTTCGGTGTCCTGCCCCGGATCTCGTCGATGATGTTGCTGGGCAGCCTGATCCCCACGACATTGGCGGCGCACTCCTTCTGGGAGTACGAGGACGCGGAGCAGCGGCAGCAGCAGACCGTCCAGTTCCTCAAGAACGCGGGCCTCGCGGGTGGACTGTTGCTGGCGATCGCCGACACGGGTGGCAAACCTTCGCTCGGTTGGCGGGCGCGTCATGTGGCCGAGGGCGCGAGTCACCAGATGCAGGGTGCCGCGGGGACCGTGCAGCGCAAGGCCGGGAGGGCGGCGACCAAGGCCGCCAAGGCGAGCAACAAGGTGAGCGGCAAAGCGGGTAAGACCGTCGGCATGGTGGGAGGCACCGCCAAGGGCAAGGGCAAAGCCGCCAAGGCGATGAAGAAGTCGGCGAGGATGGCGACGAAGCCCGCCAAGTCCGCCATGCACTCCAAGCGGCACCGCGGCCGGATGCCGATGCCCACGTCCTGACCCCGCGCAGGCCGGGTGGCCGGGTTACTAGCTGGCCACCCGACGGTAGCGGGCCGTCGCGAGCGGCGCGAAGATCGCGACGATGACGACGCAGCTGAGGATCGCGTACAGGGCGGCGTTCTCGGCGGGCCACCCGGACGGTTCGGGCCAGCCGGTGGGACTCGTGTTGCCG